>NZ_JBVAYM010000007.1:0-103260 GCF_055420025.1 Traorella sp. mt218 | reverse complement strand
ATGAAAAAATGTTAAATATTGTTCTGCTTTGCGCCTATGGAGCTAGCACAGGCATGCTCTGTGACAAGATAATAGATGCGGCAAAAAATATGAATATTGATTGTTCGGTCAATGCATATAGTTATGATGATGCTGATAAAGTAGTACCCCTTGCAGATATTGTTCTGTTGGGACCGCAGATGCGAATGAAATTAAGAGAATGTCAGGCTAAATTTGGAAATCAAGGTATTCCATTCATGGTTATAGATATTAAAGATTATGGAAGAATGAATGGTGCTAATGTATTAAAAGCTGCTTTAGCAGAATTAGAAAATAAAAAGTGAGGGAGTATATGAAAAGGAAAGAATATTTTGATAAATTCGAAAATGCTTTAATGTCACTTGGTGATAAAATGTCCAGGTCTAAAGTTTTTTCATCCATCAGTTCAGCTATGCAGGTTGCAATGACTGCTATTATTGTAGGATCATTTGCCTTATTAATACCATCAATCGAAATTGGGAAATGGCAAGAAATTGTTTATAGTATACCTTATCTCGCTGATATTTGCTGGAGATTATTTGATGTAACCGTTGGGTTAGTTTCACTTTATGTTGTGTTTGTACTTGCTTATGTTTACTCGGGAAAAATTGAATTAAAAGAACAAGTCGGTGTAGCTGTATTTTCACTTGTTGTATTCTATATCATTACTCCGTTTGAAGATGGAACAATTCCAATGACTTGGATAGGAACTAAAGGGATGATTGCAGCTATTCTGATTGGAATTTTAGTACCTTTAGCTATTAAATTTTTAGTATCACACAATATTGTAATTAAACTTCCGAATAGTGTGCCAAAGTTTGTACAAGATTCATTTATTTTATTGGTTCCGGCAATTATTATTTTTTCAGTTGTCTGTTTATTAAGCTTAATCGTAGCAAATACTTCATATGGAGATATCCATAATATGATATTTACATTAATTCAAACACCTTTGAAATCAATTGGATTGTCATTGCCTGGTATTTTATTAATTAATATCTTAGTTTCATTGGTATGGTGGTGTGGCATTCATGGCGATGTTGCGGTAAATGCATTAGGTGGACTTCTATCTGTAGCCGAGCTTGAAAATTTAGCAGCAACCCAAGCAGGAACCGAATTACCAAATATTGTTACTTCGACATTTTTCAATTCAGCTAATCCTGGCGGGTATGGACAATTGTTGATTCCAGCAATTATTGCAGTATTATTTTGTAAAAGCAAAGAAATAAAAGCGATTGGAAAATCAGCAATCATTCCAGCTATTTTTACAATTGGTGAGCCGGTACTATTTGGTATGCCGATTATGTTTAATCCATTCTTATTAATTCCAATGTTGATTACAACGTCATTTAATATTATTTATTGGTATGTTTTAATTTCACTTGGTATTGTTGGCCGCTTTGCCGGTTATGGAATTTCTTGGACTTGTCCTCCTATCTTGATGCAACTATTAGGAAGTTCAACTCCAATTAGAGCTGCGATTGCTGCGGCAATTATGATTGTAATTGATATTTTTGTTTGGCTGCCATTCATGAAAGCTGAGGATAAGCAGAAACTTAGTATTGAGCAAGCAGCAACAGAAGAAGAATAGATGTGTTCAGAAAACTGCTTATTTTGAGGTTTATAAAAAATTGAGAGGGAGTGCTTAAATGGGATTGAAGAAAGATTTTTTATGGGGAGGTGCTACAGCTGCTAACCAATGTGAAGGAGCATATAATGTTGATGGAAGAGGATTAGCCAATGTTGATGTAATTCCATTTGGAAAAGATCGACAAATGGTAACTAAAGGGATAAAACATATTTTAGAAATAGATCATGAACATTATTTTCCGGCTCTTAAGGGTATCGATCACTATCACAGATTTAAAGAAGACATTGCTTTATTTAGTGAAATGGGATTTAAAACGTATCGGTTAAGTATTGCTTGGACACGCATTTTTCCTAATGGAGATGAGGAAAAGCCAAATGAAGCCGGTTTAAAATATTATGAAGAATTATTTAAAGAATGTCGTAAATATGATATTGAACCTTTAGTGACTCTTACTCATTTTGACTGTCCGATTTATTTGATAAAAAAATACGGTGGATGGAAAAATCGAATTTTAATTGATTTCTATAAAAAGTTTGCAAAGGTTGTGTTCACACGTTATAAAGGATTAGTTAAATATTGGTTAACATTTAATGAAATTAATATGATTTTACATTTGCCTTTCTTAGGGGCAGGTATACTATTTGAAGAAGATGACCATAAAGAGCAAATTCTTTATCAGTCGGCTCATCATGAATTGGTAGCAAGTGCTTATGCAATTAAAATAGCACATGAAATAGATCCTGACAATATGATCGGATGTATGATGATGGGAGATGCAATATATCCACATACCTGTAATCCTGAGGATGTATTTAAAACCTTAGAAACCAATCGTGATGAATATCTATTTATCGATGTACAAGCCCGTGGATATTATCCGTCCTATGCACTGAAAAAATTTGAGCGAGAAGGAATAAATATTAATATGACAGATGAGGATTCTCGAATTTTGAAAGAAAATCTCGTTGATTTTATTAGTTTTTCTTACTACTCATCTTATGTAGAGAGTGCAAATACAGAAATTTATGACAAGGCTGAAGGAAATTCATCTGGAAAAATGAATAATCCATATCTGAAAAGAAGTGATTGGGGTTGGTCAATTGATCCACTTGGTTTACGCATTAAATTAAATGAATTATATGATCGTTATCAGAAACCTTTATTTATCGTAGAGAACGGTTTCGGAGGAAAAGATGAAATAATAGATGATGGTAATGGATCGTATACAGTTAATGATGACTATCGTATTAATTATTTAAGAGAACATATTAAAGCAATGAAAGATGCTGTAGAAATCGATGGTGTTGATTTAATTGGTTATACATCATGGGGATGTATTGATCTTGTAAGTGCTGGGTCAGGTCAAATGTCGAAACGTTATGGCTACATCTATGTTGATTTAGATGATAGTGGTAATGGTACGATGAATCGATATAAAAAGAAGTCGTTTTATTGGTATAAAAATGTGATCTCAAGTAATGGAGAAAATTTAGATTGATCGAATTTAAATATAAAAATTGTTTAACTGTTATGAAATTATGAAATATTAAAGAAAGGAAATAATAAATATGAAAAAAACAATGGCATTATTTGGAAGCTGGGGATGGTATGGAGAGAATTCAAAACCTGGTATCAATGTGTGTGAATATGATGATGGAAAATTTAAATCAATTAAAGGCTACTATGAAGGAGTGGTTGTAGGATCACCTGTAGTTATTTCTGATAAGGGAATATTATATTTTATCAACGAAACCAGGGATACTGCCGATTTAGCTCGTGAAGGTGGATATGCATATGCAGCTAGATTATGTGGAAAAGAAATCATTCCAATAAATCAGATCAAAACATATTCAACGAATCCTTGTTATTGCGTACTAGATTCAACGCAGCAATATTTAGTGATTGTCCATCATGCTTCTGGTCAAGATTATGCCAGTAAGATTTATAGAGATGAAAATGGCAAAGTTAGAAGTAAAGTTGAATATGATGACGCCGCTGTTGAATTAGTTAAAATTAATGAAGATGGAAGTTTAGGAGAAATTTTAGATTTTCATTATCATGATCCAGCATTTCCGGGAAAGAGATCATTTTTACATGGAGTTTTTAGAATTCCTGACACAGATATTTTTATGGTTGTTGATAAGGGATTGAATAGTGTGTATACATATACTATTAATTATAATCTCGGAAGATTGGTTCTATTAGATGAAGTAGAATTAAAGTATAATGCCGCACCAAAATATTTAACATTCGTACCTGGAAAAAAACTAGCCTATGTTTGTTACGAATTGGATCCATCTGTTGCGATTGTTAAATATGATGATGTAAGTGGTAAACTAGAACATTTAGGTGACTTTCCACTGCAAATTGAAGATCGAATTATGTGTGGCCAGCAGGATTTTGCTTATTCTCCAGTCAAAGATATTATGTATATCATTATGTATGAAATGGGGGAAAATGCCGTTAAAGCAAATGCTGATGTAAAGAAATTGAATAATAGCTGGAGTAATTTTTCTCATAATTGGGGAAAATCAGATACTATAATTGGTGTTTATGATATATCTGATAGTCTAAATCCAAAATTGATCCAATATGTTTCTACTGAAAGACAGGGATGCAGAAGAATGAATCTAACACCTGATAATAAATACATTCTTGCGTTTAATACTTCTTCTAATGAAATTAGTCGATTAAGAATAGAAGAAGATGGTAAATTAACTCTTTTGGATCATCAGGACTGGCATGCTCCTGAAAATGTTACATACTTTGAGTTGGAAGAATAAATAATTGAAAATTTCAGTCTTATTATTAATCTAACATAAAGGCAATGTATTAACATGCATATTATATAATAAAAAATGTTAAACGTTATAACCCTGTAAATGAAATTGGCTGATTTTATCTTATTTTTAGCTGATTATTTACAGGGTATATTTTATTTTTTTAAACTATTCGATATATTAGGAGGTATGTTGATGAAAGAATCACTTTGGACTAAAGATTATATATCAGCTATAATGATTCTAATGCTCTGTCATGTCGGGCCTTATTTATTATTATCTGTAATTACTGTTATTGGCAAGCAACTTACGGGTTCAGATACATATGCAGGTATGCTTGCATCTGTATTCTCACTATTCAGTATGCCAGCATCTTTCATTGGCGTTTGGCTTCTTGATAGAATTGGCTATAAGAAATCGATGTTATTATCAATTTTAATTTTAGTAATTGTTTCGGCTGGATTTATAGTATCGAATTCTTATTGGATATTATTTTTTTTAAGAGGTTTTCAAGGGTTTGGATATGGTATGGCGACAACAATAATTAATACCTATATCGTAAGTTTGGTACATAAAGAAAAATTGGTAGAAGGCGTTGGATATGCATCCTTGACGAATTCTTTAGGTGGAATTATAGGACCGAGCTTAGCTTATACAATTCTTGGTAATCAATATAATAGTTTCTATGAATTATTTATTGTTTTACTTTTGATAGAGTTGGTAACTTTTTTAATGGTATTGTTTACAAAAAATATCGATAATATGAATATGCGTAAAAGAGAAATCAGTTTAAAATCTCATGTTGATTTTTCGATATTGCCAATTATGATTCCTGTTATAGTAGCTTTTTTAAATAGTATGGCGAGTAGCTCTTTATCCTCTTTTTTAACACTTTATGTCGTTGAAATGGGAATTGGTGAAATTGGTTTATATTTTACAATCAATGCTATAGGTTTATTTGTATCTAGGTTTACGATGAAAGCATTAAACGATAAATTAGGTCCGGATAATATTATAAAAATATGTTGTATCATTTTATTTGTATGTATATATGTCATTTCCATTGTTGATACATTATGGCAAATATTAGCTGTTGCTTTTCCAATTGGTTTTGCGACAGGTACAATAGCACCAATTATCAATGTTGATATCATCAATCAAATGCCTGATTCGAAAAGTGGTTTAGCTAATGCTTTATTTTCTTCTTTTGTGGGATTAGGATTTGTATTTGGAGCAACTTTTTGGGGAATGATATCGAATATTTTGTCATATTCATATATGTTTAAATTATCTTCGTTTATATATCTTATTGTTTTAGTACTAATCGGTACTCAAAAAAAGCTTTTTAAATCCTAAAATAAATTATATAATCATATTTTTATATTTATAATTGTTGTGTTTAAAAATAGTTTAATACCACATGCATAAAAAAGAAGTGAATCTTATCTGCTTGCACTTGTAAAAGAAGAAAAGGCAGATGAGATACAATTATTAATGGAAAACTACTTAGAAAAAAATGGATAGCGCTTAGCTGTCCATTATATTTTTTTTCCATAATTATAGCTTTGTATCTCCATGCCATAAGATTCATAAAGATGACGGGCCTCCTCATTAAAACTCCAAACCATCAGCTGCATCCGTTTGGCATCTAAGCGTTTGGCCCGACAGACGGACTCGTCTAATAATGCCTTGGCAACACCTTGATGACGGGCATGCTGGCATACGAACAGATCGCTGATATGTAAGGTCTTATCCTTAAATGCCGGATTTTCAAAGACATTAGCCAGACAATAACCTAAGACATTTTTTTCTTCTTCAGCAATCAGTGCAATTCGGGAATCACCGATACAATTTAAAAATTCTTCATATGAATAAGGATGTTCGGTATTTTTGAAAACATCACCCATCTGTTCTACATGGAGTTTTTGAAGCTCCATGGCCATTTTATCTATAACAGGATAATCACTTTCTTTTATATTCCGTATTTTCATCTTGTTTTCTCCTTTGAATTCCCAGATCATGTAAGAAATTTGGAATTTCTTTTTCCCAGCTGGCTTCATTATGATAACCAAACTCATAACAATGCATATAACATTTTGCACCCTTTTCCGTTAAGATGCGCATGACGCTCAGATTCTCTTCGACTCCTCTTGAAAGAGCCCGTTTCGTACGCCATTCATGGCGTCCAAAGCTGATATAAAAGATGGAATCCTCCAAGTCATCAAGCTTTCTCAAGTCACAGAGCAGACGATCTAAGACATGCTCATAATAAGGGGAAAGGCAAGCGCTTCTTGAATAAATATCGGCATGCATCGCACCTCCGTAAACAGCCATCAAGCCGCCCATCGAGCTGCCTCCAAGATAGGTGTGCTCACGATCACAAAGCGTAGGATAATGAGTATCTATATATTGTTTCAGATCTGTTGTCATCCACTCCAAAAATAGCTTGCCGCTTGCCTTGACATTTCCCCATTCATCATCATTAAAGCTGTAAGGAGAAAACTCACGCAAACGATGGTTGCCTGTATGATTACATTCGATACCGACCACGATACAGCGGACATGATGCTTCGTAAAGTATTGAAGAAGACCCCAGCTCTTTCCATAAGTAGCATCTTCATCTAAAAACAGATTATGTCCGTCAAACATATAAAATACCGGCAGACGTTCATCTTTGTTCAAATGATCCGGAACATAGATGTGCAAGGTACGCATTTTCTTCAGATAAGGAATGAAAATCTCTTCTTTTTTCAACATGTCAGACAAGCCTTTCTACAAAATAAGGAAACTGGATCAACCACCATGGCCAGTCATGATTGACATCTTCTCCCCATAAATCAACCCATGCATCTACCTGCAGGCGTTCAAACTGTTCCTTTAAGATTCGTGCATCTTCTTTCGCCTCATCTTCCCATGCGCCCTGACCACAGCAGATGATGATCTCTCCTTGACGATACTGCTCCACCAAAGGATGATAAGGATGCAAGTGCGGCAGATAATCTACTGGAGAATTATAATAGATCGTTTCATCATTGTAGTTAGGGAAAAAGTAACCGGCATGGAAAAGACCGCTCAAAGACAAACAGCCTCCAAAGATATCCGGTCTTCTCAGATAGAAATTAACCGCATGATAGCCGCCCATGCTGGCACCGCTTAAGATCGGTTTGCCGATATGATCCTCATGGGATAATTCATGATGAATCTGATACATACGAGGAATAAATTCATCACAGATGTAGCTGAACCACTGCTCATGCCACATGATCCGTCCATGATAGTCACCATCAGCACTCCATGTTTCCTCATCAATACTGGACACACAGAAAAGCATGGCTCTGCCACTTTCAATCTTATCGGCAATCGTATCGATCATGCCATTATTTTCAAAATCATAAAATTTGCCATTCTGGCATGGAAAAATAATAAAGGGACGGCCGCTATGTCCATAGACCTTAAATTCCATGTCACGATCTAATTTATATGAATACTCTTTAAAATATTGAATATGCATCTTATATAACCTTCTTTTCTTTCTCTAACGTATAATGTGCAAAAGCAATGGCTTCTTCCTCCGTTACAAAACGTGCCATAAAGGCATCATTTCCCATTGCATTCGTAAAAATTTCCGGCATCCGCTCATACATGACGATATGATCACGGTAACGTTCAAAGATCATCTCATTGGAATGAGCATAGTGATGGGCATCTCGTTTAGCGGCATATACACAGACATAGGGACGCTGATCCGGATCAAAAAAGCCTTTATCATAGCATACCATATCGGCCCAGATCTGATATACGTTGATATCATTGGCATAATTCATCATATCCGGCGTATATCCTCCCGGCGGACGCATATTTACTTCTAAGCCGATGATATCATTTTTCTTTCCCAGACCCTTTTTATCTTCATTTAATCGGAAAAATTCACAATGAAAGAAACGGGAATTAGAATCAAAGGCCTTAATGACCCTTCTTCCGGCATCCTTTAAATCTTCAGGAATGACTTTTTTAGAATAATACCAGGTATCCAGCTGGTCATTGACCAGATTCATGACAGGATCGGGAAAATAATGACTCGTTTCAAAAACGATATCCTTCTTTGAATTACAGATGCCATCATAGGATACGATCGTACCATTCACAAATTCTTCCATGATATAGGGAACAGAAGGAAGCTTATCATAAAAATCTTCCAATTCTTCATCATTTGTCAGTTTATAGGTCGCATAAGCGCCGACACCATTATCGGGCTTTACAACGACCGGATATCCCACTTCTTTGATGAAAGCTTTTGCTTTCTCTAATGTAGAAACCATATGATAACGAGCAACAGGCACCTTTGCCTTTGCATAAAATTCTTTCATCTTGCTTTTAAATTTAATACCATCAATACGATCATTTTTCAAACCGGTATTGATATTGAAATCCTCTCTTAGCTGTGCATCTCTTAAAAGCCAGTATTCATTATTGCTTTCAAGCCAATCAATCTTTCCGTACTTAAAAGAAAAATAGGCACAAGCCCTGAATACCTCATCATAATTTTCTAAACTGTTGACCTTGTAATATTCACATAATGATTGTTTACAAGCATCACTGAGCTGATCATAAGGAGCATCCCCGATTCCAAGGGTAGTGACACCATTATTTCTTAAGCATTGTGTAAAGTTATAATAGGTCTTTGGAAAATTAGGCGATAAAAAAACAAAATTCATGTCGAATCCCCCTTTTGTCATATTTTATCATTAAATAGGAAGTGATTCAATTTCATTTTCATGATATGCGATAAAAGAAAAAAAATAGGGATATTTATAGTATAATAAATAAGGAGGTATCATAATGATTCATGGAATAAAGATAGAAATATGTTGCGGAACGATAGAAGACTGTATCTGTGCAAATGAATTTGAGGTCGATCGTCTTGAATTAAATTGTGCTTTGGAGCTTGGAGGACTGACACCGACAGTAACGACTTTGAAAATGGCAAAGAAGCTGACAAATTTACCCATCTGCTGCATGGTGCGTCCACGTACGGCAGGCTTTGTATATACAGAGCTTCAAATAGAAAATATGATGCAGGATGCGAAAGAGCTTTTATGTGCCCAAGCGGATGGCATTGTATTCGGTTTTTTAAATAAAGATCATACGATCGATATCGAGCATACAAAAAAGATGGTCGAGCTGATCCATTCCTTCCATCGTGAAGCTGTTTTTCATAAAGCTTTTGATGAATGCGAGGACTTAGACAAAGCCCTCCAGACACTGATCAGCTGTGGTGTGGACCGCATATTAAGCGGTGGCGGTAAATGTACGATCGAAGAGGGCAGTCAGATCATTGGTCAGTTATATCAGAAATATAAAGGGAAGATCGAATTGCTTGTCGGCGGTGGCATTACCCCTTCCAATATAAAAGATATTGCGGCAAATGCCCAAAGCGGACAGCTTCATATGACTGCGAAACAAACCTATTATGATGACGGCAATTATGTGGCAGTTGACAGAGAAACATTAAGAAAAGCGTTAAAACAATTAAAGGGATAATAAAAAGGCTTCATGAATCAAAACTCATGAAGCCGGTTGTTTATGACAGCCACCTCTTGCTGGTGATAATAGATTTTTCGTGGAATGCGATCGCTCAAAATACAAAGGATCTCATAAGGTATCGTATGCAGATCTTCAGCCATTTCGCAAATCGGACAATGAGAAGAAATAATTTCAACAGGTGTACCTGCCGGAAAAAAGTGAGGAAGCCTGACCATGCACTGATCCATACAGACTCTGCCCACTACTTCGACCCATTCATTTTCACAATAAAGAAAACGGCCTTGATTCGCTCTTAAAAAGCCATCGGCATAACCAATCGGCAAGGTGCCGATGAAACAGTCCTCATCTGCCTGATAAGTAGCTCCATAACCGACATGTTCACCTTTTTTGATTTTCTTGACACATGTCAGATGTGAAATCAGAGAAAGAGCAGGCTTTAAATCCAGATCAGTCGCAACAGGAGAGATGCCATACATGACAAGTCCGCAGCGGGCTGCATTGGTCAATGTATCTTCATACGTTAAGATGGCTGCACTGTTTTCAGCATGGATCCATTTAAAAGGATAGTTACATGATGTTACGATCTGTTTGAACTTATCAAACTGCCGCTCACACATTTCTTTCGAATCACTGTCGGCACAGGCATAATGTGTAAAAATACCTTCTGCGATACCATGGTGTCTTTGAATCAAATCAACAGCTTCAACGACTTCACCGATATTCCTTAATCCAATACGATTCATACCGGTATCGACCTTGATATGAAAGATAAGATGTTTGAGATTGGGATGAAGAGCAACTACTTCCTTCAGCCATTCACTTGAGATCACCGATACGCTAACACGGTGCTCGATCGCTATTGAAATATCCTTTGGACGGATGTGTCCTAAGATGAGTATCTGATCATAGAAACCCTGCCTTCGCAAAGCTAAGGCTTCATCCAAGGAGCTGACAGCCACCATGCAGCATCCCGATTCTATGGCCGTTTTTGCTGCCCAGTAATCATTATGCCCATAGGCATTGGCTTTTAAAACGGCTATGAGAGCATGAGAGGTCTTTTTTTTCAGCAAAGAAAGATTGTGAGCAATGGCATCACAATCAATTTTCGCATAAGTATCCCGATAATACATTTAAATGACTCTCGACTTTCCATAAGCTAAGGTGACGGCTCCTACCTTAATGATCAGTGACAACAATGAATTGATCGAAACATCAGCATAGCTTCTGATAACGGTAATAAGAGCTTCAAGCGGAAATGAAAAAGTAAGGGTTCCATATATAACAAACATATCCGACAATAAAATCACGATGATCGTACATACGACCGCAAGAACAGAGAACTTTATTTGAACCCCATGTCCTGTTTCCAAAATCAGCCAGCTCAAAAAGTAAGCGGCGGCCAGATAAAACAGGGACGAGCGCAGATGAATCATACGCTGGATAAGGACACAAACGATGATACTGAGAATCGTTCCGCCAATGGCAAACAGTAATGCCCGATTCCATCGTTGGCGCTGATTTAAAATCTTTGTATTAAAAATATCCATAAGATCACTCCTCGAGAAAGATTATAACACAAAAGATATCATCTTTATAGACAAGGATAAGTAAAAGAAAACCTATTTCCGTGTTCATAAAATAAAGACTTTTACCAATATTCACAAATTTTGAAAAAAATAGATTTTTTTGTTGACATCACATATTCTCAATGGTATTATATTAAAGCACCTAGGCAACTAGGTTAAATATACATGGAGGTTTAGCTCAGTTGGGAGAGCGTCTGCCTTACAAGCAGAGGGTCAGCGGTTCGAGCCCGTTAACCTCCACCATTTTTCTGCCGACTTAGCTCAACTGGTAGAGCAACTGACTTGTAATCAGTAGGTTGGGGGTTCAAGTCCTCTAGTCGGCACCAGTTTTATTGAACTGGGGGGATAGCGAAGTGGCTAAACGCGGCTGACTGTAACTCAGTTCCTTAACGGTTCGGCAGTTCGAATCTGCCTCCCCCCACCATTTTTTTGTTGGGGCATAGCCAAGCGGTAAGGCACTAGACTTTGACTCTAGCATTTCACTGGTTCGAATCCAGTTGCCCCAGCCAAATAAAAAACATTCTTGACTCGTTAGCTCAGTTGGTAGAGCATTTGACTTTTAATCAAAGGGTCTGGAGTTCGAATCTCCAACGAGTCACCATCTTTTGCGGGTGTAGTTCAATGGTAGAACTTCAGCCTTCCAAGCTGACTACGTGGGTTCGATTCCCATCACCCGCTCCATTTGAACACAACTTACGGACTGTAAAAAGCTCGTAAGTTTTTATTTTATATAAAAGCAATGTCCTCTTTTCAGGAAGGAGGACATTTTTTATGCTTGAATTTAAGACTATTCAGAATTTAAAACCGAATCCGGAAATACTTAAAGTTATTAAAGATTATAAGTATAAAATTAAATCAAATTATAGCACCTATAAAATACTATAATTACATATCCTATTATTCTTACAAACAAAAATACAAAGTTTATCCGGTAAGCTATTTTATATTAAAGAGCATAAACAAAAATATAATCTCAAAGTATTAAACAAATTTTAAATAATTTAAAGTTTAGAGAATACTCTTCTTTTTTGTATTATTATATCCTTTAATTCCAACATTTCCACCGTATTTCATACCGCTATCTGAAATAAAATCTTCGCACTTGATTTTAACATTCATATAAGTTGTAATTTTATGATTCTTTATTGTTTTTTATCTTTATTTCGATGAGTAGATGATAAGCATAAGAATGATGATCCTAAACATAAAAACACTACTGCAGTATTAGTATTCTTATCAATAAAATTCATGACAGATACGATATAAAAACTTATTGACGCAACTAGAAAACATATAAAGTTTATCTTTTCTTTGTTGTCTTTTTGTTCATTTTTCATTTTTACCTCCTCAACAAATTACTATTTAACGATTTGCTCGTTTGGTTTTAATATATAATATTTCTGGAAAGAGAACGTAGTTTGTGATATCCGGAATTATTTACAAATATCACTCACTGATTCAATTTTATCATAGACCTCATTGCATTTAAAGAGTATATATTCATTACATTTTTAGTTATTATATAAGTGAAAAGAATAAAGGGAAAAGTCTTATGTAAGAGGTAGTGAAATTGATCATATTCATTTCTTATAGCCGGTACTGACATTTTCTTATCATAATTATTCACTCAAAGGCTGAGTGGAAACCATCAAATCGATATCTATGGTGTTTTATTGTTTTATTAAAAAAAGAATCCTCAGTGGCATTTAGACAGATAATCAATGGTATGAGCTAAACAGATTTGAATATCAAAAGATACAAGAACAATGCTTTGATCAGAGATAAAGTGTTTATGAAAATAAAAACATATAAAATAAAGAGGAGAAATTTATGAAATCATTAAAATTTTGGTTATGGTGCATCATTATTTTCTGGTCAGTCTTTGTAATGGCCTGTGGGGCTGTCGGCATAAGCAATCTTGATTTTCGAATAGGAAGTCTTGGGATCATCGCAATGGTGTATATGATCTTATGTATTTATATGGAAATGCGATCACATCCTGACGGATTATACAAATTAGCAGGAAGCATGATTATTATCGTTGTGACATTATTTTTAGGCTATTTTACGTATTGGGTGTCATTAACGATGAATTCAAGCTTGATTTCGCTTGCGGAAAAACAAGAAATTGCCCTTTTTCATACTTTATTTGTAATTAATTTATTCTTATTTGCCTATATGATTTCGTTGTTGATCACAAATAGGAATCATAATGACTAAGATTGAAAAAAGATGATCCCATCAGATCATCTTTTTAGTCAGAGATATCTTTAAGATTTTGAATCCCGGGGTGAAAAAACCTGAATTTATTTAGGCAGAAAGTTTTCGAAGATGATGATATCATAATCATTTCTTACTTTCTTAAATTCATCTTCACTTTTACATGTCCACCCAACGCTGCAAATAAACCTTTTCAACAGCTGAAAGCTCAATTCATGGGCATCTTTGATATCATAAGCAATAAAATCCGGCCGGGAGAGAAAATTTGCACATAAGTGCTTAAATAGAAAGCCCATGAGAGGATGAACCTCTTTGTTTTTAGAAAAATCACTGCTTAATTGTCCTCGTATGACATGTGAGCGATGTTTCATATACCAGTGCATGGCCAGAGGATTAAAGGATTCAACTACATAGTTGTCATGATATGCATCCAGTAATCGTGCTGTCAGCTCACAGGTCTTACAATCAATGCTTTTTTGTTTGATTTCAACGATGATGGGAACCTGATGATCGATCAGCTCTAAGACAGATTTGAGCGTAGGAATCGTATATTCAGTATTGAAAAGGCGATATTGACACAGCTCTTCATAAGTACAGGTATCGATTTCCTTATCAATGCCGCAGACTCTTTTTAAATTAAAATCGTGACATATGACAACGACATCATCCTTGGTAAGCTGTACATCCAATTCAATGCCATAATTGTGCTTTATCGCATTTTCAAAGGCCTTCAGACTGTTTTCGGGATATTTTTCATTATGTAGTCCACGATGGGCATAATCAACTGATTGATACCTTAAGAGTTCCTTTTTCTTTGAAAAACGGGGAAATATCAGAAAAAGATAGAAAAACAGCAATAAGAATAAAAAAATCACTAACCAGATCATGCATCCATCTCCTCAAACGCTTCGATTCCTTTTGCACCGGCACATTTTTCATCGCCATGTGCTACCTGTGTAAATGTGATAAAGGCCAATAAGGTACAGATAAAGGCATAAGGAAATAAGGAGCCATAGCCTGTCAGATCGATAAAGAGGCCGGAAAGGATCGGGGTGATGATCTGTGCAGACATGGAGAAGGTATAATAGATGCCGGTATATTTTCCTGTATCGCCTTCACTTGCCATTGCCACGACCATCGGGTAGCTGTTGACATTGATGCTGGCCCAGGCGATACCGACGCAGGCAAAGATAAGATAAGCGAGCGGTGACAGACTTGTGAACCAGCCGCCGACAAGAAAGCTGAAGCTTAATAAGATGATACCGAACTGAATCATTTTTTTGCGGCCGAATCTTGCGGATAACTGTCCGATAGGAAGGTAGGCAATCGTTGCGGCAGCCGTGGCGATCAGCATCAGGGTAGCACTTGAGCCGGCTCCTTTATCCCATATGGCAGCAGCATAGCGGGAAAAGGCGGTGGTAACTGCATTATAGCCCATGAACCAAAAGGCAATGGAAAATAAAAGAAAGGATAAGGAACGCTTTACATCTTTAGGCAACTGCTTATGTGACTGTATGAGCGGTTCATCCCTGCTGCTTTCAATCGTTTGCTTCTTTTCTTTGACAGTGATGAACAGCAATGCTGCGCTTACCAGCATGATAGCAGCAAGAGAAATAAATAAAGGAAGATAATTTTCAACACCTTCGGGTACGAAGAGGCTGATCAGGATCAGTGCCAGCATTCCGCCAATGGCTCCCATTAAATTGATGATGGCATTGGCTTTTGAAAGCAAAGGCTTGGGTGTTAAGTCGGGCATGAGCGCAACTGAGGGTGATCGATAGGACTGCATGGCAATCAAGGTCAAGGCCAGGGCGATGATGAAAAGAGCGATTGATTTCATATTGGCGGCAATCGGTATCAGGATCAAAAAGACTGCGGCAGTGAAGGAGCCTGTCAGAATAAAGGGCATTCTTTTTCCTAAACGGGTATCGATCTTGTCTGAAAGACTTCCGAAAAATGGCAGCATGAACAAAGCCAGGATATTATCAAATGACATGATGATACCGATCAGCGTCGCATTCAGATGAAAGGTATGATCCAGCATCAAGGGAATGATTTGATCATAGAGCTGCCAGAAGGCACAGATAGACATAAAGGCAAGTCCGATAAAAAATGTTTGTTTTGTATTTAGTTTCATCATATACTCCTTTTTTATGTTTCTATTGTAGCATTCTTTCTTTCATAACAAAATATAAAAAGGTGGTTTATTTATATTATTTAATTTGATTTTATATATTTTTTACTAAAAAATGACAAAATTCATAATTGACATTTCTTTCTTTTTTCCTATAATAGATACGGACAACCTTTAATATAGTACGAGAGACTATGAAGGATGACAGACAACATTTTTTTAGCTGTATCCAGGCTATTTCTGTTTATATGATTTCCTCATAAGTCTCGACTTATGAGGTTTTTTTATAAGGAGAGAGAGTTATGTCAAAAAAGTCTACAACAAAATTGGCCGCAAAAATGATGCTTGCTTTATTATTCGGGCTTATTTGCGGAGTTGCCATGATCGCATTGCGTGAAAATCTGAATGCTAATGGCAATGCAGAACTGTGGAATCAGATCAATTCATTATTATTTGCTGATATTACCGCACAGGGCAATGAAAGTGCCTTGGGAATATTTTATATTCTCGGACAGCTGTTTATTCGCGGCTTGCAGGTGGTCATCATTCCGATGGTATTTACGAGCATCGTCTTGGCGATGATTCAGATCACCGATACTAAAAAATTGGGCCGTATTTCTTCAAAAACGCTTATATGCTTCCTGTTTACAACAACAGTGGCATTGATTCTTGCCGCGATTGCCGGCTATGTGACGTATCAGATGGGCTTTTTCAGCAATACATCCCTGGCAGGACTTGAAACATCCACCAGTACAACAGGAAGCAATCCTCTGAATATCTTATTAGAAGCAATGCCAAATAATGTTACTTCGGCTTTTTCAAATAACAGTGGCGTGCTGGCTGTACTGGTCATGGCGATCGGCATCGGACTGGCGATGAATTCAAGTAAGAAAAAGATGGAAACCTTCCAAAAGCTTTGTGAAGAAATCAGTGATATCATTACGATCATCTTAGGCTTCATCATTCATAAATTTGGTCCTCTGGCAATCTTCGTGCTGATTACGAGAACCTTTGCGGTCTATGGCATCAATTATTTGAAGCCGGCCTTAGCCTATGTGATCTTGACCGTTGTCTTGCTGCTGGCCGTGCTGATCTTCGGTTATGCGCTGTTCGTGTGGATCGCAGCCGGCGTCAATCCGAGGCAGTTTGTCAAGAAGGTCAGCAAGGTAGCCCTGTTTGGCTTTTCTACCTCTTCAAGTGCAGCGACATTGCCTTTGAATTTGAAAACGGCAACGAAGGAGCTGGGCGTTCATGAAGAAATTGCTTCATTCGTGCTTCCTTTGGGAATGACGATCAATATGGATGGAACAGCGATCATGCAGATGATTGCAACGATCTTTATTGCCAGCTGCGGCGGTTATGAGATTACTTTTCAAGCCTTGTTGGTGGTAGGTATTTTGGCACTGGTGGCTTCGATCGGAACACCGGCCGCACCGGGAGCAGGGGCTGTCATTCTCTTTACGATCCTTTCCGGCATGGGATATGGCAATGATATGGCGTTGATGGCTTATACGCTGATTTTGGCAATCAATCGTCCGATCGAGATGCTGTGTACGGCCTTAAATGTCGTAGGTGATACCGCATGCTCGATGGTGGTTGCCAAGAGTGAAAAATTATTGGATGAAGACGCTTATTATGCGGAAAGCAAAGAATAAGCTGAAATGATTTAAAAAGGGAGGTACACAATGAAAAGAGAGGTCATAATTGCCTGTGATTTTTCAAGTCAGCAGGAAACATTAGAATTTTTGGAGCGGTTCACGGAAGAAAAGCCGTTCGTTAAAATTGGCATGGAGCTGTTTTATGCGGAAGGGCCTGCAATCGTTCGTGAGATCAAAAAAAGAGGCCATAAGATCTTTTTGGATCTAAAGCTTCATGATATTCCCAATACCGTATATAAAGCAATGATGAATCTGGCTAAGCTGGATGTCGATATGATCAATGTTCATGCAGGCGGTACGATCGAAATGATGAAAGCAGCCAAAGATGCCTTGGTAAAGATGCATTCAAAGGCAATATTGCTGGCTGTGACGCAGCTGACCAGCACCAGTGAAGAGAGGATGCATGAAGAGCTGTGGATCGATCATGGCATGGAGGAAACGGTACAGCATTATGCATATAACGCAAAACTTGCCGGCTGTGACGGGGTTATCTGTTCACCCTTGGAGGTTGCGGCAGTAAGTACAAGGTGCGGCAAAGATTTTGTGACGGTAACACCGGGCATTCGTTTTGCCAGTGATTCTAAGGGTGATCAGAAGCGTGTGACAACACCTGCCAAGGCACATCAATTGGGGTCACATTATATCGTTGTCGGCCGTTCGATTACCGGAAGCAGTGATCCACTCGCTGCTTATCGCAAGGCAAGCCGGGAGTTTGAAAGCGGGGATGAAGCATGAAAAGATTGATTGCGAAAGATTTATTATCTATTCAGGCTGTCTTTTTACGTCCCCAAGAGCCTTTTGTATGGGCCAGCGGTATCAAAAGTCCGATCTATTGTGACAATCGTTTGACCTTATCGGATGTCAGGGTACGCAATGATGTCGAGCATGCCCTTGCGAAGATCATTGAAACGCATTATCCTGAATGTGAAGCAGTCATGGGAACAAGTACGGCGGGAATTGCTCATGCAGCCATCGTTGCGACCATTCTCAACAAACCTATGGGCTATGTGCGTGCCAGTGCCAAGGATCATGGCCGGAATAATCGTATCGAAGGAAAATGTGAACCGCATACGAAGGTCGTCGTTATTGAAGATCTGATATCTACGGCAGGAAGCTGCATCGAAGTCGTAGAAGCTTTGCGGGAAGCAAAAGCAGAGGTTTTGGGCATTGCCAGCATCTTTACCTATGGCATGAAAAAAGCGGCCCAGCGGCTTGAAGAGCACCATGTTCAAAATATATCCGCAAGTGACTATGATACCCTTTTAGAGGTTGCGGCTGAAGAAGGCTACATAAAAAAAGATCAGATCGAAAATCTGATCCGATTCAGAGATAATCCCAATGATGAAAGCTGGATGAAATGATCCGGCTTTTTATTTTAAGATCATTTCCATACCGATCTTTTGTGGCTTGAGTCCTAATGATTCATAAAATTTCATGGCTTTTTCATTGAGACACCAGACATTCAGGGTCACATTGTAACACTTCTTCTTTTTCGCAAAATCAACGACATAATGATAAAGAGCTGTACCGATGTGCTGTCCCCGGTATTTTTCATCAACACATAAATCATCGATATAAAGCGTTTTGATATCGGTCATGATCGGGTGAGCGACATATTGTTGGAAGATGCAGAAGGCATATCCCATGACCTCATCGTTATCATCCACAGCTACAAAGACAGGTCGTTTTTCATCATGAAGCATCTTTTTCAGATCCTCATCGCTGTATTTTCTGCCGCCTGCCTTAAACAGATCCTTTCTTCCTTCATGATGGATCTGATTCACCTGTATCAAAAGGGCATTGATTCGCTTGACATCTTTTTCTTCAGCTTTTCTTATATGCATAAAAACCTCCTTTTTTTCTTATTTTATCATATTTCATATGAGTTTGAAATCTTATGTAATCCTGAAGCAGAAAATGCTCATGTTCAATGAATTTGGTTGAAAAAAAAGTATATTTCGTTTATCATAAAAGCAGGTGGTAAAAAGTGAATAAAACAATTTTTGTAACAGGACATAAAAATCCTGATTCAGATTCCATATGCAGTGCATTGGCATATGCAAATCTAAAGCAGCTTTTAGGAGAAAGCGCCATCGCTGTACGTTTAGGAGCATTAAATGACGAATCAAAATATATCCTCAAACGTTTCAATGTAGAAGGACCTTTTCTTTTAAAAGATGCCAGAAGCCAGTTAAGGGATATCGCCATGGATGAGCCGACCTTGATCCCGATGAATATGACGATGGCCAAGGCATGGCAAAAGCTCTATACGGTAAAAAACAAATCCTTATTCGTCGTAGATGAACATTCTAAGCTGCAAGGCATCATATCGACTTCCAATCTTTCCAGTACGAGGGGAATGAGCGATGAACAGCTCAACTCCCTGATGTCAAAGGCCTCTGTCAAACAGATTGCCGATACGATCCAGGGTAAGATCATCATCGAACCGGACCATTATGAAAGTGATGGAAGCATATATATCGTCACGCTGATCAACGGATCACATTATTCAGAAGAATTCAAAGACAGCATCGTTATCTTAAGCGATGGAGATGAAAAACAGCGTCAGCTGATCGAATGTGGCGTCAAATGTCTGATCATTACCTGCAAGGAGCAGGTATCGGAGGAAAACCGTCTGCTGGCCTTGAAAAAAGGCTGTGCAATCATTCAGACCGATCTGGATACGATGAAGGTGGCCAAGGTGATCACAGAGTCAATACCGGTGGAATATGTGATGACACGCAATGTGGTTACCTGTCTGGATACCGAATATGTCAATGATGTTTCCCAGCGGCTTTCACATACCCGTTATCGTTCTTATCCGGTCATCAATCAGTTTGGAAATATCGTAGGAGCGATCTCTCGTTATCATTTAAGCAATTATGAACGGCGCAGGTTCATTCTGGTCGATCACAGCGCTAAGAATCAGACCATCAATAATATTGATGAAGCGATCATAGAAGAAATCATCGATCATCATCATATCGGAGATATCCAGACGACATATCCGATCTATTATCGCAATATGCGCTGCGGCTGTACCTCAAGCATCATCGCACAGATATATCAGGAAAACGGGATTACGCCTGAAAAAGAGTTTGCGGGACTGATGCTGGGTGCCATCATCAGTGATACGATGTATTTTAAATCGAAGACAACGACAGAATTTGATAAACGAATGGCACGATGGCTTGCCGATCTGGCACAGGTTGATCTCAATGAATTTGCCTTAGGTGTATTAAGTGCTTCGATCTCACTGAAAAAGAGCACTCCTGAAAATATCTTGAACCGTGACCTGAAAACTTATGAAATCGGTAAATATAAGATAGCAATCGGGCAGACTAATTTTGAACATATGGAAGATATCCAATCGATCCTTCCTTCGTTTAAGGAATATATCGAAAAGGAACAGAGTGAGAAAAATTATGATCTGGTGATCATGATGTTCTCAAATATCATGGCTGAAGGAAGCATGTTCGTTTACAGCGGTCCACTTAAAAATATCATGAAGGATCTCATTGAAACGGAAATTGATGAAATGAGCGGTTATGACAGTGAGATCATCTCCCGTAAGCAGCAATTAGTACCAAAGCTTTCTAATTTACTTAAGATGATGTAAGATCATAGAAATGGAGAAAATATGAAAATAGGAATCGGAAATGATCATTCGGCAGTAGAGATGAAAAAAGAAATCTCGGCATATTTGCAGGCGAAAGGATATGAGATCATCAATTATGGTACAGACAGCACAGAAAGTTATCCATATCCCAAAGCAGCAGTGGCGGTGGCACATGCAGTCGTCGATAAAGAAGTAGATTGCGGCATCCTTATCTGCGGTACAGGGATCGGCATCGGTATTGCCGCCAATAAGGTGAAGGGCATTCGTTGTGCGACCTGCTCGGAGCCGTATAGTGCCAAATTATCAAAAATGCATAATAATTCCAATATTCTTTCATTTGGGGCACGTGTCGTGGGTATTGAGCTGGCGAAGATGATCGTTGACAGCTGGCTGGAAGCTGAATTTGAAGAAGGACGTCATGCCCAGCGTGTAAAGATGATCGAAGAAATTGAAAATAATGAAGGTTTGATGAATAAATAAACAAATTCCTCCCATAGTAGCTATGGGAGGAATTTTATGAAACTTATATATATATTATGTTTATCAATGCTGCTAAGCGGATGCAGCTGGTTTGGCCAGAATGAAGTAACACAGGAAGATCCGTCGGCAAATCAGCCTGTCAAAACAAGTGAAATGAAGGATATGTTTTCTTATTTTGATCAACAGGGTCTGGAATATGATAATGCCAAGGATATGGAAGTCGTCGATATCAATGCCCATGAAGGAAAAGCCTTTGAATATCAGGGAAATCCGGTCTATTTGTATCGGATGAACATGCAGGATGAAAAAATATCCAGCTGGATGAAAGAAATCAAAAACAGCGGTAAGGTAACGATCAATCAGAATGGAACGGATGAAAGCTATGATGCGCTTATCAATGGGGAGTATCTGATGGTAACCAAACAGGGTACGGATCTTAATAAGTTATCTGAAGCTTTTAAGAAATACGAATAGAAGCACTGCTTCTATTTTTTTTAGAAAAATTTAAGAATTTCCTCTGTTTTCTTTTTATAAGTATTGCTTAGAATGATCGTGTTAGGAGAATCAGATATGAAAATGTCAACGAAAAATAAAATGATCCTTGTATCATGTGTCATTGTCTTAGCTATAATTACAGTGGTAAGTTTATTGAATTTTGATATGAATAAGATTCTTGAAACTGTTGAAGCTATGCCAATAGGACTTAAGGTCTTATCCATGATCGGACTGATCGCTGCCCAGATCTTTCTTGCCTTTCTTCCGGGAGAACCCCTGGAGCTGGCCAGCGGTTATTTATTTGGTGCATGGAATGGTACGCTGATCTGTCTGATCGGCTCATTTCTCGGGACCCTGCTTGTGTATGGCCTGGTGCGCATCTTCCGTCATAAGATCATTGATGTCATGTTTGCTTCCGACAAAGTAAAAGAAGCAGAAGCGCTGATCGCATCTAAAAAAAGCATGTTCTGGATCTTTGTCTTATTTCTGATACCCGGATCGCCCAAGGATGTCATGACCTATCTTGTCAGTCTAGGAAATATCCGTTTGGTGAAATGGCTGGCATTGACGACGATCGGACGTATCCCCAGCATCATCACATCGACCTTTTTGTCAGCTTCTTTTAAGAGCGGGGATCTTGTCATGACGACCATGATCGCACTCATTACGCTGCTTCTAGTGATCGGCGGAGCCATTTATTATAAAAGAGTCATTCAAAAAAATGATAAAATCGTATAAAATGGAAAAGGCGAGGGGGAGTGAGATATGAAACATACGATACTTGTAGTAGAAGATGAAAAGGGGATCCGGGAAACGGTGGCTGTTTTCCTGAAGAATCAGGGCTATGAGGTCATAGAGACCGTTGATGGCATGGAAGGATTGGAGAAGATGAAGGAGCATAAGATCCATCTGGTTATCGCAGATGTGATGATGCCGAAGATGGATGGATTGACGATGGTCATGAGGCTTAGAGAAACAGATGATGTTCCCGTTATCTTTTTAAGTGCAAAAAGCGAAGATATCGATAAGATCACCGGTTTAAATTTAGGGGCTGATGATTATGTGACCAAGCCCTTTGAGCCTATGGAGCTGATTGCCCGAGTGAATTCCAATATTCGCCGTTATGACCAGATCTTAAAGCTGAAAGGCGGCAATGTTGAAGAAAACAGCCATAAGCTGATCGTTGGCGGATTGGAATTAGATACGTTTACAAAGGAAGTCAGCGTCAATGGAAGGACGATTCGTCTGACAGCGAAGGAATTTGCGATCCTCCAGCTTCTGATGGAATATCCGGGACGCGTCTATTCGGCAGAGGAAATTTATGAAGCGGTGTGGAAGGAAGAGGCGGTCAATACGGAAACGATCATGGTCCATGTACGAAAGCTTAGAGAAAAGATCGAAGTGAATCCAAAGCATCCCGAATACTTAAAGGTCGTTTGGGGCATTGGCTATAAGATAGAAAGAAAGTAGGAAGATTATGAGAAAAAAGAAAAATATCTTTATGATCGTATTTACCCTTTTATTGCTTGTTATGAGCTCAAGCTTTGTCTTTTTGTCAGGCAAGGCCCATACAAGCGTAAAAGAAAATATACAGGTTCATCCGGTGCTGGAAAGAGAAATGAAGCTGTTTGTGCTTTCGATCGTACAAGAGGTCGATGAAAGCTATCAATTGCTTTCCTTTGATGAAAGCTTCAGCGATGAAGACAAAAAACAGATCGGGGAAATGATGGATCAGATCATCAATGATATCCGGTATAAATTTGATGATGATGCGGATTTTGTCTATCAGGTCACACAGACAATGACCAAAACACAGCTTTCCAATCATTATGAGCGCATTCATGAAGGCGATGATATCAATGATTATTATTTTTATGATCTTTTACGATTTGATGGAGATGGAAAGATCATCAATGAAGGAGATCTTCATATTGAAGAAGCGAGTGATTTCAATCTGTTTGATCTGATCATACCTTATTATGATGATTATCAGAATACCGCTTATTTCATGGGCAATGAATTTCCTTCTTTAGAAGGGGTATCGATCAATATGCCAAAAAATATTGAGATCAGGATGATCGTACCCTCAAGTTTGACATCTTTCGGCTATGTTACCTATATGCTGGATAATTGGGAAAATAATAACGGTTTTGCGGTCATATCACTGCTTCTTTTCTCAGCGGTATTGATCTTATTTTTCCTGATCTATCCGATATCCATCGTTGAGCAGGCACCTGTTTTCAGAAGCATCATCAAACAGAAGGGTGAAATCATGTTTTCCGTTCTTTGCATTCTGATCAGCATCGGATGCACCGCCTGTCTTTTTATCAGCTATTATTCTCTGAATGATTCTTTTGGACGTCTTTTAAACATCTATCAGATCGCATATCCTCAATATATCGTACCTTTTGTCAATGGTTTGATATGGTTCATCACTCTTTTTATGATCTCATTGGGGTTATATTATATCAAATATATGTTTGCCCATGGTTTTGGACGGTATGTAAGAGAAGATACGTTTATCGGGGCATTCTGTAAATGGATCAAAAGGAAAATGAATCAGCTTGCGGAAGTAGACCTCAGTCAGCCTGTAAATCGGCCATTGATGCAGTTTATGCTGATCCAGCTTGTCATTATCTTATTGCTTGTCTGGGGACCTTTTGGTTATGTGTTTGCGATCCTTTATGTCTTGGGATTATTTTTCTGGCTTTTGAATAAGGTCAAGAAGATACAAAAGGATTATCAGAAGCTGTTAAAGGCTGCCGAAGAATTAAGCAAAGGAAATTTTGATCAGGAAATGAGCGAGGATGTTGGTGTCTTTAATGCATTGAATGAGGAATTTGCCCATATCAAGAGCGGCTTTGAAAAAGCAGTCGAGGATGAGATCAAATCTTCCAATATGAAGACCGAGCTGATCAGCGATGTATCCCATGATCTGAAAACTCCTCTGACCTGCATCAAAAACTATATCGTATTGCTTCAGGATGAATCCATCAGCGATGAAACACGTCAGGAATATCTAAAAAATCTGGCTTATTATTCCAGCCGTCTGACGACATTGATCGAAGATCTCTTTGAGGTCAGCAAGGTCAACAGCGGCAATGTTCAGCTGGATTGCGTTGATTTGAATATCGTTGCTTTGATCGAGCAGATATGTGCGGAAAGCGAGGAGATGCTGCAGTCGAAAAATTTGAAGGTCATCAGTCATTATGATAAAAATGAGATCATGCTGTATCTGGATGGAGGCAAGACATGCCGCATCTTTGAAAATCCATTTACGAATATCGGTAAATATGCCATGCCGGAGAGCCGTGTCTATATCGATGTAAGGGATGAAAATGATGCGGTAAGAATTGAATTGAAAAATATGAGCGAAGCGGAGATGAATTTCACACCGGAAGAGATCGTTGAACGCTTTGTACGTGGTGATAAATCAAGGCATGAAAGCGGCAGCGGTCTTGGATTGGCTATTGCCCAAAGCTTTACGGAAATTCAAAACGGTGAATTTAAGATCGAGATTGACGGTGATCTGTTTAAAGTCATCATTCGTTTTTTCAGAAAGGAAAATATTGATGAATGAGCATATGCGCTATCTTATTCTGGGAATCATATTCTCTTTGATCGGTGCCATTGCGCTCATGGAAGGAATTGATATGAACGAGATGATCATGATTGCCGGAGGGATCGTTTGTCTGGTTTATGGAATGTATTGTTTTTTTACAGGAGGAAAGTTTTCAGAATAATTAAAAAATACGGTTTTTTCCAATTTATGTATGCTATACTATAATCAGATGGAGGAACTTGTATGAAATATGAAATCAAAGGAGGACAGCTTCCAATCGTTAGCTGTACCTTAGAAAAAAATGAAAGCATCGTAACGGAATCGGGAGGCATGTGCTGGATGGATGACTGCTTTGAGATGGAAACATCTACCCGCGGCGGAGCGATGAAAGGGCTGATGCGTGCCTTTAGCGGTGAATCTATTTTTATGACTTCTTACACCTGTACCAAGGATGGAGGAAACATTGCCTTCGGTTCTTCATTTCCGGGTAAGATCATGCCTGTGAAACTGGATGGAAGCAAGTCGATCATTGCCCAGAAGACAGCGTTTCTAGCGAGCGAAGAGGGAGTTGAGCTCAACATTCATTTTCGTAAGAAATTAGGAACCGGCTTTTTTGGCGGTGAAGGCTTTATCTTGCAGCGGCTCAGCGGCCGGGGAGTAGCTTTTCTGGAAATTGACGGGGATCTGGTAGAAAGAGATCTTGCCGCAGGGGAGAAAATCAAGGTAGATCAGGGATATGTGGCTTTTTTCGAAGAAACAGTGAAGTTTGATATCGACACTGTCAAAGGAATGAAAAATAAACTGTTTTCAGGTGAAGGTTTCTTTGTCGCAACCTTGGAAGGACCGGGAAAGGTCTGGCTGCAGACCATGCCATTTAGCGTTTTGGCAGATCGAATCATTGCCTTAGTTCCTAAAAAATAGACCATCTTCTTCTAAGAAGATGGCTTTCTTTATTGAAACTTTTCTTAAAAGTTGTATAATAGCAAAAAGGTGAGAATATGTTAAGTAAGTTTATATTGAAAAAAGCAAATGTGCAAGGAAAGGCGACGGCCCAGCAGCGTGAGCAGGTAGGACGGATGACCAGTTATGTAGGAATTATATTGAATATTTCTTTATCTTTGATGAAGATGATCTCCGGCATTGTCTTTCATTCTGTTTCCATTCTGGCAGATGGTGTCAATAACCTTTCTGATGCGGGCAATTCACTGATTCTTCTGATCAGCTTCAAGCTGAGCAGCAAGGAAGCAGATGCAGAGCATCCCTTCGGTCATGAAAGAATTGAATATCTGGCAAGCTGTATCGTAGCTTTATCGATCCTGCTTTTAGGTGTTGAGCTGTTCCGCTCTTCCTTAGACAAAATACTGCATCCGAGCGATATTGATTTTTCTGTCTTGCTGGTCGTTGTTTTATGTGCTTCAATTGTAGGAAAGCTTCTTTTGTATCAGTTTTATAAAAACTGCGCCAAAGGAATAGAATCAACGGTTCTTGAAGCAAGTGCTCAGGACAGCATCAATGATGTTTATTCGACCACAGCAGTATTAGCTGCGACCTTGCTGTATCGTTTCTTCAATTTGAATCTGGATGGCTACATGGGGGTCGGTGTCGCAATTTTAATTTTTATCAGTGGTATTTCCATCATGAAGGATGCCGCAAATAAGATCCTGGGAGAAGCACCGGATAAGGAATTTGTAGCTTCGATGGAAAAGAAGATCTGCAGTTATCCCGGTATTTACGGCATTCATGATCTCATGGTCCACAGCTATGGTCCTAACCGTTGCTTTGTCAGCGCTCATGCGGAGGTTGACAGTAAAGTCGATATTCTCGTATCCCATGATCTGATCGATCAAATTGAAAAGGATTTTTTAGAAGAAGGTATCCATCTGGTCATTCATCTGGATCCGATCGTTTTAGATAATCCATTGATCAATCAGCTTAAGGAAGAGGTATCTGCCTGTGTCCGGGAGCTTTCGGATGATCTGAAGATCCACGATTTCCGGGCGGTTTTGGGAAAGACCCATTCAAATTTGATTTTCGATTGTGTAATTCCTTATTCATGTCCTGTCAAAAAAGAGGAAATTGAAAAGCATCTTCAAGAGATGCTTTCGAAAAAGAAAGAAAAGTATTATTGTGTCATTACTTTTGAACGTCCTTATAACGGATAATTGAGAGGAAGATATTCTTCGTGAATCTTTACATAAGTCAAATGATGAATTTCATAACGAAATTCATTTTTATTTGCACTTGCATAAACAGCATAGATCTCTGAAAGCGAATAAGAATGTGAAACAGACAAGACGGTCTGTATCAATGTAGGAAGGCCGGCTTCTTTCAATGCAAGCAAGTCATCCTTAGAGTAGCTGTCTTTCAGATCGACATATTCTTGAATATTGAGGTCATATGCCTGATTTAATGTGGCAATCAGACAATCGCTTTGATCCGTGAAATCGACCTGTCCCAGCAAATAGCTTTGGTCAGCGATACAAGCGACAGGAAGTTTCATATTTTCCTCTAATACAAGAATCTGAATAGGATCAACAGCGGTATCAATGACATAATACTGTGAGGTTGGTGTATTGTATATTACACTTTGAACACTCGAAGAAGAGAAAAGCATCAGCATCAACAGATATTTCATAAGTTCACCCCTGTTATTCTAGCCCTTTTGTTTTTCTTTATACCATATAAGAAGCAAGACACAAAAAATAGGAGCATAGAAAAAACCGATCCATCCGAAAAGATGGGAACAGATAAACATCATGGTGAGATGAAGCAGCAAAGGAATATCGAGCTGCTTCGAAAGAATTTTCGGTTCGATGAAAAAACGAAGCCCCGTAATGATAAGATAAAGCAGCAAGAGAGAAAAAGCCTTATTGCTTTGAATAAGAAAGAGATAGATCGTATAGGGAAGCAGGATGAAGCCGATACCGATAAGGGGCATCGAATCAAATGCTGCAGCCAGCAATGATAAAAAAAGGGCATGGTCGATCTGTAAGATCAACAGTCCTAAAAAACAAAGACTGCCTGTGATCAAAAATAATTTGAAAGAAGAGATCAGCATGGAAAAGAAGGTCTGAAATAAGATGGCCTGAAGTGCCTGTGCCTGATGAAAAAGTAAAGGTGACAGGGTAAGAAGAATACGTCCGAGGGCATGGATGTCCAAAAGGAAAAGAAAGGTAAGAAGCATTGTCATAAAAAGAAAGGAAAGGATCTTTGGCAGCAAAATCAAAAAAGAAGAAACCAGCGGTAATATTTTTTGAAGCAAAGCGATCATTGGTTCATGAAGGAGCTGTAAAAGAAAATGATCATTATTCATGTAAGCAAGCAGTGCTTCGATAAAAGCAGGTAAATCAAAATAAACCTGCTTGATTTGCATATAAAAGAAAATGATCACAAAAAAGAGGGCCGAAAAAATAAAGAGCAGCAGAAGAAAATAAACGATGAAAGACGAGCCTTTAAAACGGGAAATCAGCTTTGCAAGCATAAAGCCGCAGATAAAAGGCGCTAAAACGAAAAAACAGTATTTAAAAAAAAGATAGATGGATAAGAAAATGATGATCCATCTTAATTTAGTACGATCCATGTTTCATTGTATGCCTGAAAAACAAGAAAATGATTGCAGTAAATTATTAGAAAACTGCTTTTTCCAATAAAAAAAGGCACCTGAAGTGCCTTATACGATTCCTTGAGCCTGCATGGCTTTCGCAACTTTTTCAAATCCGGCGATATTTGCACCAACTACAAAGTTATTTTCTGCACCATATTCCTTAGCTGTCTTAGAAACCGTTTCATAGATATTTTCCATGATTCCTTTTAATTTGCTGTCAACTTCCTCAAATGTCCAGCTTAAACGCTGTGAATTCTGTGACATTTCAAGTCCGCTGCAGGCAACTCCGCCGGCATTGCTGGCTTTTCCAGGAGCATAGAGTACATGATTTTGTTGGAGAACGTGAATTGCTTCAGGCGTTGTCGGCATATTTGCTCCTTCTGCAACAGCAATACAACCGTTTGCCACTAATGTTTTGGCGCTGTTCTCATCTAATTCATTTTGAGTGGCACATGGCAGGGCGATATCGCAAGGAATCGTCCAGATACCACTGCTGCCTTCATGATATTCAGCGTTTTTATGCGTTTCGCAGTATTCTTTGATACGTCCGCGTCTGACTTCCTTGATTTCTTTGACAAGATCAAGATCCACCCCATCAGCATCATAGATATAACCGTTTGAATCAGAAAGTGCTACGACCTTGGCACCTAACTGCATCGCCTTTTCAGCAGCATAGATGGCCACATTACCGCTGCCGCTGATGACCACTCTCTTGCCTTCAAACGTGTTTCCGTGATCCTTCAGCATCGCTTCTGTAAAGTAACAAAGACCATAGCCGGTAGCTTCCGTACGTGTCAAAGAACCGCCCCACGTAAGACCTTTGCCCGTCAATACACCTGTAAACTGATTGGCAATCTTTTTATATTGTCCAAACAGATAACCAACTTCACGTCCGCCGACACCGATATCACCGGCAGGAACATCGGTATCTGCACCGATATGACGATATAATTCATTCATGAAGCTTTGACAGAAACGCATGACCTCACCGTCGCTCTTGCCTTTCGGGTCAAAGTCACTGCCGCCTTTTCCACCGCCCAATGGCAGTGTTGTCAGCGAATTCTTGAACACCTGTTCAAATCCTAAGAATTTGATGATGCTTAAGTTAACGGAAGGGTGAAAACGAAGACCGCCCTTATAAGGTCCTAATGCGGAATTAAACTGTACACGATAACCGCGGTTGACCTGTACGTTTCCATCATCATCTACCCAGGGAACACGGAACATGATCACTCTTTCAGGTTCCACGATCCTTTCCAAAAGGTTATCTTTTAAGTATTCCGGATGCTTGCTTTCAACAAGCTTTAATGAATCCAGCACTTCATCCACGGCCTGAAGAAATTCAGGTTCATGAGGATTGCGCTTTAATAGTTTTTCTTTTACTGCATCAAATTGGTTCATAAAATGATTTCTCCTTTATAGATATATTATAGCCTTATTTCCAATATTTGAAAACAAGTTTAAAAAAATTTCATAAATTTTTCACAGATTTACATCCATGAATCAATCAGAAGCATCTGGGATACCGGAATGCATGTATTGATGAGAGTTATTCATCTGCCCTTAGAAAGAGAGTGCTGTTGTTTAAAAAGAAAGCTTTACCTTTGATTGCTTTGAACTTTGAACATTCACATCTCATAGAATCGCCTCAATTTGATTATAAGATAAGATATTGACTTCAATTATGATTTTCGTTTTAATATAGAGGGTGAGCTGAATGACAAATATATATGATGATGATTCTTTTTTTAAAGAATATGCAAATATGGAAAGAAGTCAGGGACTTGAAAAAGCAGGTGAGTGGTATCAGCTGAAAAATTTATTTCCCGATGTAAAGGACAAAAATGTCTTGGATCTTGGTTGCGGTTATGGATGGCATTGCAAAGAAGCTGTCAAGCGGGGTGCCGCGCATGTGTTAGGAATCGATATGAGCACAAAAATGATCCGTGAAGCTGAAGCAAGAAATGCCGATGAAAAAATTACGTATCGTATCTGTGGTATCGAGGAATATGAATATCCACTAAATACGTATGATCTTGTGATTTCAAATCTGGCCTTGCATTATATAGAAGATATCCAGGCTGTTTACCGGCATGTCTATCAGACATTAAAAGAATCGGGAATCTTTCTTTTCAATATCGAACATCCTGTTTTTACTTCCGGTGTCCGTGAAGAGTGGATCTATGATGATCAGGGAAAACCCCTTTATTGGCCGATCGATAACTATTTTTATCCGGGGAAAAGAGAAACGGTCTTTTTGGGAAAAAAGGTCATGAAATACCATCATACATTAACACAGATCTTACATGGTCTGTTGGAATGTGGCTTTGAGATCGAAGATGTGGAAGAAGCGATGCCGAGTGAAGAAGCACGTGTATGGATGAGTGATGAGATGCGTCGGCCGATGATGCTGATGGTGAAAGCAAAAAAGAGAGAAACTGTTGACAAAAGGCTTTAAATAGGGTATGATTACCCCGTTGAAGAAATGTGGAAAGAAGAAGCACCCCTTCTCACCCGACAGATAGTGTCTGTGGGTCAATGCGACATTGTACAAAAAGTGTTAAAGTACAGAGCATGGGTGCGGTTTGTGCCCATTTTTTCTTTTAAAAACAGGAGGTGTCGATTATTAACAAAAAAGTGATTCCAAATAATGTCAATGACGATTTGGTAAATGAAAAAATTCGTTTTAGAGAGGTTCTTGTGATAGGTCCAACGGGACAACAGCTGGGAATCAAATCTCGTCAAGAGGCATTAGAGATTGCGTATAGTCAGGATCTAGACTTATTGTGTGTTTCGCCGAATTCAAATCCGCCGGTATGCAAGATTTTGAATTACGGTCGCTATCATTTTGAACAGCAGAAAAAATCAAAGGAAGCTAAAAAGAAACAGCATGTTACAGAGGTAAAGCCATTACGCTTATCTCCTGTAATTGATACTCATGATTTTGAAACTAAATTACGTCAGGCACGTAAATGGGCAACAGATGGGATGAAGGTCAAGATCGATATGCGTTTTCGTGGACGCTTGATTACTCGTGTTGAGGTTGGCCGCAAGATCATGAATGAGTTTGTGGAAGCCATGAGCGATGTGGCCAATGTGGAAAAGAAGCCAAACCTTGAAGGCAATACGATGTCTTGTGTATTGGCACCAAAAAAGACTGGTAAATAGGAGGAAAAGATTATGCCAAAAATGAAAACACACAGTGGACTTGCAAAACGTGTGAAAAGAACTGGTTCAGGAAAATTAAAGAGAAGTCATGCTTATACTTCTCACCGTTTCCATGGGAAAACTAAAAAACAAAGACGTCAATTAGCAAAATCAGGACTGGTAAGCAGTTCAGATTACAAGAGAATCAAATTGATGTTACAGAAATAGGAGGATGAGTCATGGCTAGAGTAAAAGGCGGAACTGTTGCACGCAACAGAAGAAAGAAAGTATTAAAATTAGCTAAAGGATATTTTGGTTCCAAGCATTTGCTTTACAGAACTGCAAATGAGCAGGTAATGCGTTCATTGCGTTATGCTTATAGAGATAGAAAACAGTTAAAGCGTGAAATGCGTAAACTGTGGATCGCTCGTATCAATGCAGCTGCAAGAATGAATGGTTTAAGCTATTCCAAGCTGATGCATGGATTGAACCTTGCAAATATCACGATCAACAGAAAGATGCTTTCTGAAATTGCTATTCACGATGAAAAGGGATTTACTGCCATCTGTGATAAGGCAAAGAAAGCATTGGAAAAATAAAACGATAAAAGCTGTAAAACGTCTGATGAACATTGGATTGCTTACAGCCTTTTTTTATAAAGTCAGAAAACAGCTCTTTAGCTGATGTGGTAAAACAGATCTCAACATATTGATCATAGATAAGAATGAAAAAATGAAATTTACTATTGACAAATGAATGAAACAAGTTTAGGATAGTAGACAAATAAAACCGATAGAGGTAGCGGTGCAGATGAGTAACTCATGGAGTCGGCGGACTGTGAAGTGAGCGAAAGGCAACCATCGCCGAAAGAGCTGTTTGGCGAAGCAGTATCTTGGGGTCTTAGGAAATACCTATGACACTCCTACTGATGTAGAGGAGCTATTATATTGAGATGACAAAAGTCGTGCTTTATAATAGCACGGCTTTATTTTTATATGGAAGAGAGGAAATATGATGAGAAGATTAATGGCTGGCTTATGTGCAGCAACTCTGATTCTGGCAGGATGCTCGGCAAATGCGAATGAGGATGCCGGAACAGAAAAAGAAACCTTGCGTGTCGGCATGGAATGTAACTATGCGCCGTTTAACTGGACGGATGCAGAAGCAAATGAAACAAATGTCCCGTTAAGCTCAGGCGGTTATTGTGATGGTTATGATGTGGCCATTGCGAAAAGAATTGCCGATAGCTTGGGCATGGATCTGGAGATTGTGAAAATGGAATGGGATTCTTTAACGACAAGCATTAATTCCGGTATCATCGATCTGATCATTGCCGGTATGACAGACACACCTGAGCGACGTGAATCGATTGATTTTACGGATCCGTATTATGAATCAGATATGACGATCATCGTTCGTTCGGATTCACCTTATGCCAATGCGACTTCATTGGAGGATTTTTCAGGGGCAACGATTGCCGGACAGATGGGAACGCTTTATGATACTGTCATCGATCAGATACCAAATGTAAATCATGCGACAGCCATGGAAAATTATCCGCTGCTCGTACAGGCTCTGTTAAGCGGCGTCGTGGATGGTGTGACGGCTGAAACACCTGTTGGACAGGGAAATGTTGCGGCAAATGGTGATGCGCTGACACTGGTTGAATTTGAAAGTGGCAAAGGCTTTGATGTTGATCTGACGGATACTTCGGTATCGATCGGGATCAAGAAGAACAGTGAGCTGTTTGATGATGTGCAAAAGGCATTAGCTTCCATTACACAGGAAGAGCGTGATCAGATGATGAAGGATGCGGCTAGCAGACAGCCTGCAAATGAAGAATAAGTATGGTTGATTTTATTTCGACAATGATAGACCTTGTCACAAAATATCAAAGTCTTTTGTGGATGGGTATCTATCGGACATTGATACTTGGTATCGTAGGTACCGTCGTTGGACTTATCATCGGTTTGATCGTGGGTGCCTTACGAGTGATCTGTGTGAAGCATGAACCTTCTGAAAGCAGTGTCGTTCGTGTCATCAAATGGATCGTTAATGCAATCATGAATATCTATATTACGATATTCCGCGGAACGCCGATGATGGTACAGGCCATGATCATCTATTTCGGTGTCTTTGATATGGGATTGCAATGGGATCCTTTTGTTGCCGGATTGGTCGTAATTTCGATCAATACAGGTGCTTATATGGCAGAAATCATCCGTGCCGGCATTCAATCGATCGACGCCGGTCAGGAAGAAGCGGCCAGAAGCATCGGTATGAGCGGTATGCAGGCCATGCGTTATGTCGTGCTACCACAGGCAATACGTAATTCATTCCCTTCAATCGGAAATGAGCTGATCGTAAATATCAAGGATTGCTGTACCCTGAGTACGATCATGATCACGGAGCTTTTCTATCAGGCAAGAACGATTGCCGGTTCTACTTATAAAACGGTTCCGGCCTATATGATTGCGGCAATCATCTATCTGATATTGACAAGCCTGGCTTCCTTTATCATGAAGAAGCTTGAAAAACGTATCAATCACACGGAATCAAATTATTTTTCAAGCTCGACGGTCGTAGAAAACATGGAGAATCGATAAGATGGAAAAAGTCATTGAAATCAGACATCTGGCAAAAAGCTTTGGTGAACTGGAAGTTTTAAAAGATATTAATTTTACGGTTCATAAAGGAGAGGTGGTCAGCGTCATCGGCAGCAGCGGTTCAGGAAAGAGTACGATGCTGCGCTGTATCAATCTTTTGGAAATGCCGGATAGCGGAGAAATATTTATCAATGGAAAAAATGTGCTGGAAGGGGACATCAACCAGCATCGCAGGGAAGTGGGCATGGTCTTCCAGTCCTTCAATCTTTTCAATAACATGTCGGTGATTGACAACTGTCTGATCGCTCAGACGAAGGTCTTGAAAAGAAATAAAGCGGAGGCCTTGAAGATTGCTCATCAGAATCTAAAAAAAGTTGGCATGGATGCCTTTGCCGATAAGCCTTCGACGCAGCTTTCAGGGGGCCAGAAGCAGCGTGTGGCGATTGCCAGGGCACTGTGCATGGATTGTGAGGTCATGCTTTTTGATGAACCGACAAGTGCTTTGGATCCGGTGACTGTCGGTGAGGTATTGGATGTCATGAAAAAGCTGGCAGAGGAAGGCATGACCATGGTCGTCGTGACCCATGAAATGGCCTTTGCCAGAGATGTCAGCTCCCGTGTCGTCTTTATGGAAAAAGGTGTGATCGTTGAAGAGGGGGCACCACAGGATATTCTTGTATCACCGAAAAGCGAACAGCTGAAGAAATTTTTGGCACGTTTTACAAATCAGACAAATTAAGCATATCTTCAAGGGTATGCTTTTCTTATGTTACAATGATTTCATATTTTTTGGGAGGAAATCATATGAAATTAGAACGAAAGCATTTATGTAATTATTTAGAAGAATGTGAAAACAAACGGCTCAGCATGCATACGCTCAAGGCTTATCGCATTGATCTGAATCAATATTATGACTATATGGGCATGGAAAAGCTTGAAGATGATAAAGCAGGTCTTGTCAGCTATATACGCTTTCTGAATGAACGATATGAAGCCAAAACGGTGAAACGGAAACTGGCTTCTTTGCATGCATATTTTTGTTATGGTGAATATGAGGATCTGATCGATATCAATCCGCTTCGTAAGATCCGTTACCGTATTAAAGAAGAAAAAAGCCTTCCTAAAACGATTGCGACCGACCATTTGAAACAGCTGTTTGCATCCATCTCGTACAGCGGTAAAGAGCGTGATATCGCAATATTAGATATCCTGATATCGACGGGCATACGGGTATCGGAGCTGTGTTCCTTGAAAAAAGAAGATGTGGATCTGCATGAAGGCATGATCCGGGTTCATGGCAAAGGTAAAAAGGAATGGGTGATCTATTTGGGAGAAAAGGTCGTACATTCATTAAAAAATTATGAGAAAACACAAAAAAAGAGCGAATATTACTTCACCAATAAATATGATCAGAAAATGTCGGAGCAAAGCATTCGCAATCTTATTCATAAGGCAGGCGATCATGCGCAGATCAGCACGCCGATGACACCTCATATGTTTCGTCATACTTTTGCTTCCTTATTGCTTCAAGAAGAGGTAGATATTCGCAATATCCAATATATCTTGGGTCACAGCTCGATCACGACGACCCAAATCTATACCCATATCAGCAATAATCAGCAAAAAAAGATCCTGATAGATAAAAATCCCCGTAATTTGATCTAACGCAGAAAAAAGATGATGGCGATCATATGTGAAATAGCGCCTGCATTGATAAAGAAATGCCAGATCATATGATAATATTTTTTATTATATTGTTTTTTATAGAAAAGCGTTCCGATTGAATAGAAAATACCGCCTAAAACAATGAGCGCCAAAAAGATCGCACTGGCTTTTCTTAATAGAAGCGGAATAAACAAAACAGCGATCCAGCCCATGATCAGATAAATCGTGACGCTGATCTTTGGATAAGAACGACGGGCAATGGATTTATAAAGGACACCGGCCAAGACCATGGCCCATTGAAGGATCAAAATCAATAATCCCTGCCAGCCTTCGATGATGCATAATGCAATCGGCGTATAGCTTCCGGCAATGGCGACATAGATGAAACAGTGGTCAAGGATCCGAAAGATCGTTTTTTGGGGTGTTTCATATTTCATTGAGTGATAAAGGCAGGAAACTAAAAACATCATAAAAATCGATATGATAAAGATACTGGTTCCCGCTGCCTGTAAAGCACCGCCTTCCAGATATGCCTTGATGGCTGCGACAGGAAGCAGGAAAAGGCAGATGACGGCCATGACTCCATGAGTGATGGCATTTCCTACTTCTTCACCAAAACTGAGCTGGATCAGATTTTTCATGGAACCGCTGTGGTTCATTGCATCATCCGGACTGATCGTTTTTTTGTTTTCCATAAATAAAACCTCGCTTTTCAATATTATACACCAGATAGAAGATATTGTACCATACATTTACTTTATATTGTCTTAAAAAACATAAAATCTAGTATTATATACTAGATATATATAAAACCAGAAAGCAAGGATGATCTTCTTTTGTATATGGAATGACACGGATGATGTTCTGTTGGAGAGGGTTCATGCACATCACAGATGAAATTTATAGGATGAAAAGATGAAAGTGTACTTCTTTTATGGTCGAAATATGTTATAATTTTATAGTTAAGTCAAACGGAGGGATCTATGTTTCTAAAAAGGATAGAACTGCAGGGATTTAAATCATTTGCGGACAAGACGATTATTAACTTTGACAGTGAAGTGGTGGGAATCGTAGGTCCGAATGGCTGTGGTAAAAGTAATATTACAGATGCACTGAGGTGGGCATTGGGTGAACAATCGGTAAAAAGCTTGCGCGGTGAAAAAATGAGCGATGTGATCTTTAATGGGACAGATACGCGCAAACCGGTCAATGTAGCCGAGGTGACACTGGTTTTAGATAATTCGAAGCATTATCTTCATGTGGATTATGAAGAGGTGGAAATTACGCGTCGTCTGCATCGCAATACGGGTGAGGGTGAGTATTTCATCAATAAAACACCTTGCCGTTTAAAGGATGTGAGAGATCTGATTGCGGATACGGGATTAGGAAGGGATTCACTGAGCATCATATCTCAAGGAACGGTTTCTAATTTTGTGGAAAGCAAACCGGAGGACCGCCGGGGTCTTTTTGAAGAGGCGGCGGGCGTTTCGAAGTATAAGAAAAGAAAGAATGAGTCTTTAGGAAAACTGAATCGTACCCAGGAAAATCTGGATCGTCTGGAAGATATTTTGCTGGAGCTGGAAAGACAGGTCAATCCATTGAAACGGCAGGCCAAGAAGGCAGCTTTATATCTGGAGAAGAAAAAAGAGCTGGAGACGATCGAGATCAGTGTTTTGGTGGATGAGATCGAAACGCTGACACAGAAGATCGAGGAATTGAAGAAGCAGGCCTTTGAACTGGAATCAAGAAAAGCGATCCATGAAACGACGATTGGTGTGGGTGAGGCCAAGAATCTTGATCTGAAAAAAGAAATGAGCCAGCTGGATCAGGAGATCAACAAGCTGCAGGAAAGCTTTGTCAGTGTGATGAATGAGATCCAGCGGCTTGAGGCCAGCAAGACCGAAATTGATGAAAAGCGGAAATATGCCCTTCAGACAGCGACCAATGAGGATAAGCTGAAAGAAATCAAAGCGATGCTGGAAGAAGTGACGTATGAGTATGAGGATCGTCAGAAGCGTGTCAATGAATTGAAAGTAAATTTTGCGGCCAAGCAGGAACAGGATCGCGGCCTGCTGGAACAGTTGAATAAATACCGGGATAAGTTTCAGGAACAGAGTGCGTATCTAAACAGGTTGAAAAACCGTTCTTCGGTATTGGAAAATCTTGTTTCTTCGCCGTTTAATCATCAGCAGGGCGTACAGACGATCATGAGTGCCAAGGATTCCTTCATGGGCATCCTGGGTGTGGTTTCTTTAGTTTTGAAGCCCCATGATTCTTATGAACAGGCCATCAGCAGTGCAATTGCAGGAGCGATGTATCATATCGTTTGTGAGGATGAGATGAGTGCCCGTCATGCGATTACTTATCTTAAGAAAAATCAGTCGGGAAGAGCGACCTTTCTGCCGTTGAGCGTATGTCGTGAAAGGGTGCTCAATAAGGAGCATCAGATCATTTGTGAGAATATGAGTGGTTATTTAGGGGTTGCCAGTGAATTTGTGGACTGTGATCCGATCTATGAGATCTTAAACAGCTATTTATTGGGCAATGTGCTGGTATGTGACACGCTGGCCAATGCCAATGAGCTGGCGAAAGCCTTGCGCTATAAATATAAGATCGTTACGATGGATGGCGAAACGGTCAATCGTGACGGTTCGATGAGCGGCGGACGTTCGAGAAGCCAGTCATCACCGATGACGCTGAAAAAAGAATTGCATGATGTGAAAGAAAAGATAGAAAAGCAGCAGCATGAAGTCAGCGAGCTTGATTCCAAGATCACTTCTTTAAATTCAAAACGAGAAGCCATCTCCGGTGAGATCGTGCAGCTTCAGATCGACCTGGCGACCCTGACTCCGGTCGTTGACGCCAAAAAATCAAAGATGGATTCCTTACGTGTCCAGTATGAAGAATTGGCACCAAAGGGTGATACGATCGAGGTATCCCATGAGGATACGCTGATATCACAGCTGTCAGAAGCTTATAAGAAGCGTGATGAAATCACTTCACAGATCAAGATCAAGCGTGAAAGAAGGATGAAGGCCGGCAATGAGTCGGAAAGGATCGATATGCAGATCCGTCAAATCCGGCGGGAAAGCAATGTGATCAATACACAGCAGAAAGATGTGGAGGTTGAAAAGGCAAAAGCGGAGGCCAATCTGGAAAATGCCTTGCATCGATTAAGTACGCATTATGAGATGACCTATGAGTTTGCGAGAACGCAAAAGATCGACCAGGATACGTCAGAAGCGAAAAAGCGGGTGCTGGAGCTCAGAAATGAAATTGCGGCTTTAGGCAATATCAATCTTGAAGCACCGAGCCAATATGAAGAGGTTTCATCGCGTTATGAATTTTTGACACGTCAGAAGGAAGATCTTGTGAATGCGAAAAATAAGATCTTAGAAGCGATCGATGAGATGGATGAGATCATGATCAAGCAGTTTAAGGAAAGCTTTGATGCGATCAATGCCCAGCTCAATGATGAATTTAAGAAGCTGTTTGGCGGAGGAAGAGCTTCCTTGAAGCTGGTGGATCCGGATGATATCCTGAATACCGGTATCGATATCGATGTGCAGCCACCGGGCAAGAATATTCAGAATCTGACGCTTTTGAGCGGTGGTGAAAAGAGCCTGGTTGCCATTTGTGTGCTCTTTTCGATCCTTAGAGCCTGCGTGATGCCGCTTTGTGTCTTTGATGAGGTTGAGGCAGCATTGGATACGGCAAATGTAGAGCGTTTTGCGAAGTATATCTCTCAATTTAAAGAGGGCTCACAGTTTATCGTCGTAACGCATCGTCCGGGTACGATGGAGCAGTGTGATGCTTTATATGGGGTGACGATGAAGCAGAAGGGTGTCAGCTCCTTGCTGCGTGTTCAATTGAGCGAAGCTTTGGATTATATCGATGAAAAGGGAGGTCAATAATGGGATTTCTTTCAAAATTAAAAAATTCTTTTTCTTCAAAAAAGGATCATGACCGTTATTTAAGCGGTCTTGAGAAAAGCAGGAACAGCTTTTCGGAAAAGATCCGCAGGCTGTCCTTAAATTTTGCGGGTGTCAATGAAGAGTTTTTAGAGGAGCTGATGATGGTTCTTTTGGAGGCGGATCTGGGGATCCATACAGCCCAGAAAGTTGTTGATGAGGTTGAAAACAGGGCCTTGGATCAAAAATTGAAGAGCGCGGATCAGATCGAGGAATGTCTGATCGAGGTATTGAGCGATCTTTATACGCAGGAGGACGAGAAGCCGTTTAATGAAAATAAAGAGGGCGTAACGGTCATCATGATGGTCGGTGTGAACGGCAGCGGTAAGACGACAACGGCCGCCAAGCTGGCCAACTATTTTATGGCTCAGGATAAAAGCGTCTGTCTTGCTGCGGCGGATACCTTCCGTGCCGGAGCGGTCGATCAGCTGGCCCAATGGGCCGAGAGGTTAAATATTCCATGTGTCAAAGGCAGGGAAAATGCAGATCCTAGCAGTGTGCTTGTTGATGGCTGCCGCTATGCCAAAGAGCATCAGATGGATATTTTGATCTGTGATACGGCCGGAAGGCTTCAGAATAAGGTGAATCTGATGAATGAGCTGGCAAAGATGCGGCGGGTGGTCGGCAAGGAAATCGAAGGGGCACCTCATGAAACGTGGCTCGTGCTGGATGCGACTACCGGACAGAATGGCTTATCACAGGCCGAAATATTTAATGAAGCGGCAGATCTGAGCGGTGTCGTGCTGACAAAATTAGATGGTACCGCAAAGGGCGGTATCGTCATTGCGATCAAAGACCAGCTTCATCTTGGCGTGAAATTTATCGGACTTGGCGAACAATTGGAGGATTTAAAGCCATTTGATCTCGAAAGCTATCTTTATTCGATCGGCAAGGGATTTATCGACCATGAAGAAAACTGAGGAAATGAATGAATATCTTGACTGGTATGGCATTTTGTTAACGCAGAAGCAGCAGGATATCTGCGATCTCTATTTTAAAGAGGATCTTTCTTTATCAGAGATTTCTGAAAATTATGAAATCAGTCGGGCAGCAGTACTGGATACAATCAAAAGAAGTGAGAAAATGCTGATCGAATATGAAAAAAAGATGCATTTAATTGAGAAATATCATTCAAGAAAGCAAATTTATGATAAAATAAGAAAGCTGAATATCAAAGAAGTCAATCAGTATTTAGAAAAAATTGAAGATTTAGATTAGTAGGAGGATGACATGACAAAAATTATTTCAGTGAATGCAGGAAGCTCAAGCTTAAAGTTTCAGCTCTTCGACATGCCTTCAGAAACAGTTCTGACAAGCGGCAATGCCGAGAGGATCGGATTAGAAGAAGGTATCTTTACGATCAAGGTCAATGGGGAAAAGCATGTGCAGAATCTTCCGATTCCGGATCATGCGGTTGCAGTTGATCTGCTTTTAAAGGCTCTTGTGGATTACAAGGTCGTAGAAAGTCTGGATGAGATCAAGGGTGCAGGACATCGTATCGTCCAGGGTGGTGACTATTTTAAGGGAAGTGCTTTGGTTGATGAGGATGTTGTCAATAAGGTTGAAGAACTGGCACCTTTGGCACCGCTTCACAATCCGGCTCATTTGATCGGATATCGTGCGTTTAAGGCAGCATTGCCACAAATCTCTCACGTCTTTGTGTTTGATACGGCTTTCCATCAGACGATGAAGCCGGAAAGCTTCTTATATCCACTGCCATATGAATGGTACACGGATTACAAGGTAAGAAAATACGGAGCGCATGGAACGAGCCACCAGTATATTTCGCAGCGTACTGCCGAGCTGATGGGCAAGGATATCAAAGATACGAAGATCATTACCTGCCATTTAGGAAATGGTGCGTCAATCAGTGCTGTTGATGGTGGTGTCTGCGTGAATACTTCCATGGGTCTTACACCACTTGGAGGTATCATGATGGGTACACGCTGTGGTGATATCGACCCGGCCGTAGGTGTTTATATGGCACGTCAGGCAGGCATGACGCCGGATGAGCTGGATACGGCCTTCAATAAGAAATCGGGTATGTTAGGTATCAGCGGTATTTCCAGTGATGCCCGCGATATTGAAAAGGCATATCATGAAGGAAATGAAAGAGCGATTTTGACACTGAAGCTGTATGTAAACCGTGTCATCAATGTGATCGGTGGTTATGTGATGCAGTTAGGACATGTGGATGCGATTTCCTTTACTGCCGGTTTAGGTGAAAATGATTCCCATCTCAGAGGTTTGATCTTAGATGCACTGAAGGAAGGACTTGGCTTAAGCATCAATTCCGAGCTGAATGATCAGATTCATGGCAAAGAAGCAAAGATCAGCAACGATGACAGCAAGGTTGACGTTTATGTCGTTCCGACAAACGAAGAGCTTGTGATTGCAAGAGATACATACCGTATCTTAGGATTTTAATATGCTGGATCAAATCATAGAGCTTATTGAACAGTTTGATACGATCTGCATCTATCGCCATATCTTGCCGGATGGGGATGCCAAAGGAAGCCAGTTTGGCATGAAAAGCTGGATCAAAAATAAATGGCCGGATAAAAAAGTAGTTGCGATCGGCAAAGATACACCAAATTCTTTTTTCCCGGATTGTGATCAGGAAAGCATTGATTTTTCAAAAGCACTGGCCATCATTTGTGATACGTCAAATCGTGAAAGGATCGATGGTGAAGGCTGGGATCAATGTGCAAAGGTCATCAAGATCGATCATCATCCTGTGGTTGATAGCTACGGTGATCTGAATATCGTCGATGATACGACATGTGCCGCCTGTGAAGTGATTGCCCAGATGTTCATGGATCATCATGAAACACTGACATTAGAAACAGCGACTTATCTGTATTGCGGACTGTTGACAGATTCACAGAAATTTTCAATACCGACGGTCAGCGAGCGCTCATTAAAAGCTGCTTCATATCTGGTCAGCTTCGGAGTGGATATTCAAAAGTGCAACTTAAAGATGTTTTCGATCAATCTGAAGGAATATGGGTTTGAAAATTATCTTCGCAGCAAAGTGATCTATAAGGATTCACTTGCTTATATCGTTGTCAATAAAGCTGAATATGAAAAATATGGCATAACATACGAAAAAGCAAAAGAGAAGGTCAATGTCATGGCCAATGTCGATGAGATCGAATCTTATGTTTTATATACCGAACAGCCGGAAGGAAACTATGCGGCTTCCTTCAGATCGAAAAGAACGGTTTTAAATGATATTGCAGCTCATTTTGGCGGTGGTGGTCATAATTTTGCCAGCGGCGCTAAAAATCTTACGCTTGAAGATATTCAAAAAGCTAATCAGGAGCTGATCGATCGTATGCATGAAAGTCAGAAGTAATTCTGGCTTTTTTTATAAATAATAAAAAAATAATGCAAGAATATCTAGACATTATCGTTCATGCATGCAGCTTGTCTAATGAATATCTTTGATGTATAGAAGTATTATAAACGAATCGAAATAAAATGTCTGAAATGTCTGTCAATGTTTACTATTTTGTGAAAGGGGAGATTTGGTACCAACTCAAATCTCTTTTTTATTGCTTATTTCTTTTGTTTTCTTTATAATAGGTGAGTGAATTGGAGGGATTGAATGGATCAGAGTAAAATTCGTAATTTTTCTATTATTGCTCATATTGACCATGGAAAATCTACACTTGCGGATCGCATACTTGAAATGACAGATACAGTGGCTCTTCGTGAAATGAAGGATCAGCTGCTCGATACAATGGATCTTGAAAGGGAAAGAGGTATTACGATCAAATTAAATGCCGTTACGCTGAATTATAAGGCAGATGATGGCGAAACCTATACCTTTCATTTGATTGATACGCCCGGACATGTCGATTTTACTTATGAGGTATCTCGTTCACTGGCTGCCTGTGAGGGGGCTGTGCTGGTCGTTGATGCGGCACAGGGAATTGAAGCACAGACGCTGGCCAATGTTTATCTGGCATTAGATAATGATCTCGAGATCCTGCCGGTCATCAATAAGATCGATTTGCCGAGTGCGGATCCTGAACGTGTGATCGAAGAAATTGAAAATGTGATCGGACTGGATGCCCACAATGCTCCGTTGATCAGCGCTAAAAGCGGTTTGAATGTACATGAGGTGCTGGAACAGATCGTAAAGCTTGTGCCACCGCCTAAGGGGGATCGTCATAACCGTTTAAAAGCACTCGTATTTGATAGTGCTTATGATGCTTACCGAGGTGTCATCGTACAGGTTTGTATCAAGGAAGGTATGATCAAGGTCGGCGATACGATGAAGTTCATGGCAACCGGTGCTGAATATGAAGTGCTGGAATGCGGCATTCGCACACCTAAAGAAATCAAAAAGGATTGTCTGGTATGCGGAGAGGTTGGCTGGATCGCAGCTTCCATAAAAAATATCAAGGATGTACGTGTCGGTGATACGATCACATTAAAAGATGCCCCGGCCATTGAGCCGCTAGCAGGATACCGTGAGTTGAATCCGATGGTTTACTGTGGCTTATATCCGGTAGAAAGCAATCGCTATAATGATTTACGTGATGCTTTGGAGAAATTACAGCTTAATGATGCTTCCTTGCAGTTTGAGGCTGAAACCTCACAGGCCCTAGGCTTTGGATTTCGCTGCGGCTTTTTAGGCCTTTTGCACATGGATGTCATCCAGGAGCGTATCGAAAGAGAATTTAATATTGATATCATAGCTACGGCACCCAGCGTTGTTTACCATGTCAATCTGACAGATGGTACGCAGATACATATTGATAATCCTTCACAGCTTCCGGAAGTTCAACGAATCGAAAGTATCGAAGAACCTTTCGTAAAGGCCACGATCATGTGTCCAAAGGAATATATCGGAGCTGTCATGGAAGTTGCTCAGAATAAACGAGGTATCTATGAAGATATGATCTATTTGGATGACAGCCGGGTATCGATCATATACCAGCTGCCTTTGGGAGAAATCGTTTATGATTTCTTTGACCGTTTAAAATCCGTATCAAGAGGTTATGCTTCCTTTGACTATGAGCTCAGCGGCTATCGCGTCAGCAAATTGGCCAAGATGGATATCTTATTAAATGGAGAAGTAGTCGATGCATTAAGCAGTATCGTCCATAAGGATTTTGCATATAATCGCGGCAAGGCTTTATGCGAAAAGCTTCGTAAGCTGATTCCACGTCAGCAGTTTGAAATTCCGATACAGGCAGCCCTGAACGGTAAGATCATTGCCCGTACGAATATCTCGGCATTACGTAAAAATGTCTTGGCAAAATGTTACGGTGGGGATATTACCCGTAAGAAAAAGCTTTTGGAAAAACAAAAAGAAGGAAAGAAGCGTATGAAGCAGGTAGGTTCGGTAGAAGTGCCACAGGAAGCTTTCATGGCAATTCTTTCGGTTGATGATGAATAAAAGGGACAAAGATCCCTTTTTTTGTAATAAAATGTCGAAAATCTTCAAATGCTCTTTAAATATGATAAAATTTTTATATGAAACTCATACAGAAATATACCGACGAGTATTATGCTTCTATTGAAGAAATCAGAAATGATTTTGATGTGGCGGGAAGTCATTTGATCCTCGATGAAATAGAGAAATATCGTAATCAGTTTCGCATTTATTTTAATTTTCACGGACAAAGGATCTCCATTGTCTTAACGGCCAAAATCGAAGAGCTGATGCATCGGCATATGAAGCATCACGATGATTTCTTACATCCCATGATCCAGATCTTCATGTTAAGAAATGAACCTGATAAATGCTTGAAATGCCTGCAACGATATCATTTATCTGAAAAATATCTTCAAACTTTTGATTATATTTATAGTTTTGAAGAAGATATCACGAAATCCTTTTTAGAATGGCTTGAGCATTTGGAGCACCATTCTTTGATGAAAGTGATAAACTATGAGCATAAGATGAGCTTTCTTACAAAAAAACAGCAAATTTTCTATGAACATGAAGCACAGACCTATTTTGATATCGAAACTTATCAAAACAAGCTGCATGTCAGCTATGAAACAGCACGCTTACATTTGTCAAGAATGTGTGATTTAGGAATTCTTGGCTGCCATAAGATCGGAAAGAAGCATGTTTATAAAGGAGTATTATGATAAAAATTGGGTATGATGTGAAAAATGAGATGTTGATTCAAAAAATATGGAATTTATATAGTTTTGATCATGAACTGTTGATTTATGAGTTATCAATGGAGCGTATGGAGGAAATCAGGGATCTGAAGATCGATGTCATGATCTATGATCTGAATCATGATGAATGTCCTCGCTTAGAGTCTTTTGAAAAGATATGTATGAAATTAAATATAAAAAGTATCTGTGTCTTAAATGAATATACAGACGATCTGATCGAAAGCATCTTAAAATTTCATCTGGATTATCAGTGTGATTACCAGATCACGGATGAAGGCTTGTATCTCCTTTTATTACGTATGATGAATGATCATGATAAGATGAAGCTGTCCGTCTATGAGAGAATTGAAAAGATATGTTTAAAAAGAGGTGTGTCCGCCCATCTCAAGGGCTTTGATTATTTACAAAGCGCTATCTTATATTATATTGAAAATGAACATGCCAGCTTTCGCATGAAGGATGTCTATGATACAATAGCAAAGAAACATCGTACGACGAGCAGTCGTGTGGAAAAAAATCTTCGTTTGGCTATCAATGCCAGCGGTTCTTTGTTGAGCAATGCGAAATTTGTCGATGCATGTTTTAGGGAGTGTCAATATGAGTAATGCCATGTATATCCATGTTCCTTTCTGTGATTCGATCTGTGCCTATTGTGATTTTGAAAGATGTAAGAAGCATCCTCTTTTAACATCAAGATGGCTGGATGTGATCATTAAAGACATTCAAGACAGAAAGGATGAACCGATCCAAACCTTATATATCGGTGGGGGAACGCCCACCTCATTGTCATATGATGAATTAGAGATCCTTTTATCTGCCTGTGATTGTTTTAAGCCTGTCGAATATACGATCGAAGCCAACATCGAAAATCTTACAAAAGATAAAATCATGCTTTTGAAACAGCACGGTGTCAATCGCATTTCACTGGGAGTTCAGTCACTTAATGATCATCTGATTCAGATCATTGAACGTCATCACAGCGCTTCAGATATTTTTTCTAAGATCGATGAGATCTATGCATGTGGGATTGAAAATATCAGTGTGGATATGATCTATGGACTTCCGACGCAAAGTCTTGATATCTGGTTAGCGGATCTGGAACAGATTGCTTCAAATAAAAAAATCTCACATGTATCCATTTATTCACTTACAATTGAAGAAAATAGTGCTTTTGGAAGAAAAAAGATTGAAAAGGTGAGTGATGAATTGGATGAGAAGATGTATTTTGAAGGTATCCGTGTTTTAGAATCATTTGGTTTTGAACAGTATGAAATTTCTAATTTTTGTCGTTATGGAAGATATAGCCGCCATAATAGTGCCTATTGGAAATATGATGATTTTATTGGAATCGGTGCAGGTGCTTATGGCAAGGAAGAGCATATTTATTATCATTGGCCGTTTCGTTTGAATGATTATATAAAGGGTACATTAAAGCGAGAAGAAACAAAGCTTACTAAGGCAGATGAGATGTTTGAAATGATCATGATGGGATTAAGGATGAAGCAAGGGGTTTCTTTAGAAAGGTTCAATCTTGTTTTTCATGAAGATTTAAGGAAAGTCTTTCATGAAGCGATCGAAAAGCATGTCAGGAGCAATCATTTAGAGATCATGAATGGTCATCTTCGATGTACGTGTGAGGGATGGGCCATACTGAATAGTATTTTAATTGATTTTATGGAATAAATTGTTATTGCAAATCTTCTTGTTTAATGATAATATATAAATGTAAATAGCGTTACTCATTAGAGGCGTTACAAAAAACAATAAATGTTTTTTGTAGCGCCTTTCTTTTATTTATACAAGGAGGAACCATGAAATATTTTATTAGCAAAAAGCTTAATAACAATGTGATTTTAGTGAAAGATGAATGTGAAAGAGAATTTATTTTTACTGGCAATGGAATTGGATATGATGTGCAATGTGATCAGGAATTTACTGACTTTAATCATATCGTAAAACGTTTTATTTTAAGTGAAGAAAAAAATAAAAAAGGTTTTCAACAAATATTATTTGAAGTAGATCATAAATTAATTGCAATTGTTGAAGAAGAAATAACTTTTATCATTGAGCAGATGAAAATAGAACTTAACGAAAGTATTCATGTAACATTGGCAGATCATATAGCTTTTGCTCTTAAAAGACACGAAGAAGGTCTTGATTTTTCTAATCCTGCTAATGATGATCTTAAATTTTTATATCGTGATGAATATAAATACGCTAGTCATTTGATTCATCGTATTAATGATGAATATAAAGTAGATTTACCTGAAGATGAAATCGGTATTGTTGCATTGCATATTCATGCGGCTCTCAAAGGAGAAAAAATAGAATATTCTAGGCTGCGTCAGTCCATGATTGAAAAAATTATCAATGATATTTATGAAGCATTTGATATTGAAAATGATCGAAATTCTCTTAATCATCAGCGTTTTTTGATTCATGTCAGATATGCTGTTGAAAGAATTTTGACAAACCAGAAGATTGAAAATGATCTTGGAAATTACATAAAACATAGATATCGAGATGTATATCAAAAAATGAAAAGTATCATGCATCAAGTCGCTAGTGAATATGACGTTGAAATCAATGATTCTGAGATTTGTTATCTGATTATTCATTTAACACGAATCAGTAAGATAGCTAAATAAAATCGATTGATTTTATGATAGATTTTGATGATATCTAAAGGGCCCAAGCGATATCATTTAACAAATGGAGGTGAAAAAATAGAATTTGAAAGAATGTGGAAAAATATGGAAAGGAGAGATTAAATGTATAAGCATCCATTATATCCAATGTTATTCAGTCCTATCAAAATAAATAAAATGGTATTAAGAAATAGGGTAATTCTTGCCCCTGTCATGAATTATAAAGAAAAGGCTACAGCCGGATATGCTATGCAAATAAGAGGGACAAGTGGAAGCCTAAATAGTAAAAAATGTCGAATTGTTCCCGGTAAATATATTTTCGAAGATGAAGCATCAATTGCTAAAATAACAAAAGATTTGATGATGATTCATCGAAATGGTCAAAAAGCATCTTTAGAACTTGCTCATTATGGAATGTATTCATATGTTGAGATAAATGATTTTGCCATCGGTCCTGTTTCATATCGTAGAGATGATGGGGTAGAGGTGAGAGCTTTAGATATTGCTGGAATGGAAGAAATTGTCGGGCAGTATCAGGAAGCGGCTATAAAAGGTAAGCGGTTAGGTTTTGATATGCTTTTCATACATATGGCTCACGGATGGCTACCTTCACAGTTTTTATCGTCAAAAATTAATACAAGAAACGATGAGTTTGGTGGTCACATTGAAAATCGTATGAAATTTCCATTAATGATTCTTAAAGGAGTCAGAGAAGTGGTTGGAAAAGATTTTCCTATAGACATGAGTATTTCATGGGAAGATGTACCTGATGGCGGCATTAATCTCGAAGATACGATTACCTTTTTAAAAAAGGCATCAGAATATGTTGATATGGTAACGGTGAAAAGAGGTTTATATAACGAGGGGACAAGTGGCTATATTGTATATACATATCAGCCTCATATGATTAATTTGGATGCATGCAAAATCATAAAAGAGAATCTTGATATTCCTGTGTCACTCAATGGAGCCGTTATGACACCGGAAGAAGCTGAATTTGCGTTAGCCAATGGATATGCTGATATGGTTACAATCGGACGGGCAACAAATGCGGATCCATTGTGGTTGAAAAAAGCTTTTGAGTGTCGAAGTGAAGATATAGTTCCTTGTTTAAGATGTGAGTCTGGCTGTAAACGCTGTCGTGTCAATTTAAAATGTGATGGTGATGATCAAAGTCTTGTAAAAGAACCGCTACCTATAGCAGATAACAAAAAAAAGATAGTAATTGTTGGTGGTGGTCCTGCTGGTATGAAAGCGGCTGTTACGGCACGTCAAAGAGGTCATGAAGTTGTATTATTTGAAAAAGAAAAAGTTTTAGGAGGACAATGTGTCTGTGCAGATTATGATGAACATAAGATCGATTTAAAAGCCTATAAGAATTATTTGATTAAGCAGGTTGAAAAAACGAATGTAGATGTTCGTTTAAATACACTTGCTAATCCGTTAACAGTTTTAAATGAGAGTCCTGACGTATTGATCTTAGCAATGGGAGCAAGTCCTATTAAGCCTAATATCAAAGGTTGGAATAATAAACATGTTACTCAAGCAGTAGATAGTTTTAAAAAATTAGATAAATTTGGTCATAGAGTCAGTATTATTGGCGGTGGACAAACAGCCTGTGAATTAGCTTATACATTAGCAGAAAGAGGAAAAGATGTAACCTTGATTGAAATGGGTTCTAAACTTTGTGCAAATACGAAAGTTGTTGATTTAGGAGGTACACCAGTACCGCAAATTGTTATGCTGATTCGAAATCATCCAAATATAAAAATTTTATTGAATACGACATGCAAGGAAATTGGTGAGAATGAAATAGTTGTTAATCATTTCGATAAGGAAAGTAATCTTTCATATGATGATGTTATTTTAGCAGTGGGATTTAAAAGTAATGATGAGCATTTGGAAGATTATTATGGTATCGCACCTTTTACTACAGTAATAGGCGATTTAAATCGTATTGGTACTATTAGAGAAACTGTAGAAGATGGATATTTTAGTGTTGTATATTTATAAGGAGATAGTAAAATGGAAGAAAAATTAACTCATGCACAGCTTGCAAAGCTGATTTTAAAAAATGTCGGTGGTTCTGAAAACATCATTTCTTATATGAGCTGTATGACACGCTTGCGTATTGAAGTCAATGATAAATCATTGGTAAATATAGAGGAAATTAAAGGTCTTGATAAAGTAAAGGGTATAACGATGTCCGGTAATATTTGTCAGATCATCTTATTTTCTGAATTAGATAAAACTTATCGTGAATTTGATAAATTGTTTCATGATATTCCTGAGAATACTGCTGTAGATAGTAAACCAAAATCAAAACGAAGTCCATTGGATCTCATTTTAAATTTTGTTTCCAGTGTTTTTACACCAATCATACCTGCTTTGATTGCTAGTGGACTTATAAAAGCAATTGTCACTTTATTAGCAAGTGCTAATTTGATTGATACGACTGGAACGACTTATCAGTTGTTGAATGTCGTTGGCGATACCTGTTTGTATTATTATCCTGTTTATATAGCTTTTAGTGGCGCAAAATATCTTGGGTGTAATCAGTATTTAACAGCTTTAATGGCTTTTATTATGATTAATCCATCATATACGGAAATGATTACAGGAGTAACAGAAGCAGGGAAAAGTTATTATTCTCTTTTCGGTTTGCCTATTCGAGCTGTCACTTATACTTCTACGATTTTTCCGATGATTGCTGCAATTTTCGGCGTTTGGATCGTTGAAAAAATTATTTATAAATATATGCCGGATAGTTTGAAAACCTCAATTGCACCAACATTAACAATTCTATTATCTTTACCGGTATGTCTAGGTATATTAGCACCATTAGGATCTTTCCTAAATGATGGCTTTGGTATCGTATTTACATGGATATACACTAATATTCCAGTTGTGGCAGGCTTACTTTTAGGAGCTACTGGTTCTTTCCTTGTTATGTTTGGTTGTCATATGATCCCTGTTGTTTTCGCTATGACAAATTTTGCAAATTTAGGATATGATGTTATCTATCCGATTCTTTCAATCAACAGTGTTATGGTTGGCTTTATTGCATTGGCAATTGCATTTAAATCCACAGATAAGAAAGAAAAATCGTATGGGATAACTGTTAGTTTTGTTTCAGCAGTTTTAGGTATAACTGAACCTGCTTTATATGGTATTATCATGAATCATAAGAAGGGATTATTATCTTTAGTAATTGTTGGTGGTTTATATGGAGCAATAAGTATGGTTCTAGGAACACAAACAACAGCTCTTGTAAGTCCTGTTTTAGGTTTTCCAGCATATATGGGTAAAGTATTGCCATTTATTATTACTATGCTAGTTGCAGCAGCTGGTGGTTTTCTCATTCCGGTTTTACTAGGTACCGGTGATAAGGATAAAATCAAATAGCTGAGGAATTTATGAATGTATATGCACCTGTAATAGGAAAAGTTGTTCAGATAGAAAATATTAGAGATCCTGTATTTTCTGAAAAAATGATTGGGGATGGTTTGGCAATTTTACCTGCTGACAAGAAAATATGTTCGCCGATTGATGGTATCATTGAATCAATATTTCCGACAAATCATGCTTTTATTATAAAAGGAGTTACAGATATTCAGATTTTGGTACATATAGGATTGGACACCGTTGAATTGAATGGCTTACCCTTTAAAAGAATGAACGGAATTGGTAAAACAGTCAAGGCTGGGGAATGCATCATTGAAGCAGATTATGAGATGATACTAGCGAAAGGTTTTGATCCTAGTGTTATTGTGGTAGTTCCTGATAAAAAAATAATCAATAAAACCAAAACATCTGAAATAGTTTTGATATCCCAAATATTATTTACAGTAGAATAAATATTTAGCACCAAGGATCTGATCCTTGGTGCTTTATTTTGACTGGTTCTTTTTTTCAATGATGTCAATGACTTCTGTCAACTGATCGATCTGGGTATCGGCATATGATTGATCGATATGGAAATAGTTTTCTTTTTTAGCGATCGTATAGATACCGGCATCTTTTGCGGCAGCAATGCCATGAACAGAATCTTCGATCACGACTGCTTCTTCGCAAGACAGGTGCAGGTCCTCAAGGACTTTGGTATAAAATAGTGGATTTGGTTTAGCGACCCCTAAGCTTTCATTGGAATAGACACGATAGAAGTATTTATCGATTTCCATCTCTTTAAGTGCTGCTTCAAGACGTTCATGTTTGGAATTTGAGGTAATGGCGCAGATAAGATGTTTCCTGGTACAGTATTCCAAAAGATCGGTGAGTTCCGGAAACATCAGCTTTTTATAATCGGTAATGGAGTGTCCGACACCTGAATAATATTCATTGATGTATTTTTCAGGATCTTTGACCTTAAATTCACGAGGAAACATGACTCGGAAGCTTTCGCCGATTCTTTTTAAAAGAAATTCACGGGTTACCGGGAATCCCATTTCATTCATCTTTTTTAATTTATCTCTTGAAAAATTGAGGTTCAGTGTCACAGATGACACCATCAAAGTCAAATAAGACTGCTTTTATCATAAAATCACCGTTTTTATTTTACAATAATTCTGACAGAAAGGATAGAAAAATAAGTAAAAAATGTGTATGATATATACCGAGGTGAAAAAAATATGAAAGCTGTTATCAGTGTTTTGGGCAAGGATAACCGAGGCATCTTAGCGAAGGTATCGGGTGAATGTGCCAAGGTAAATGCCAATATTCTTGAAGTGAGTCAGAATATCATGCAGGATATGTTTGTCATGATCATGATGATTGATATTCGCAAGATTAATGTGGACTTTAAGGATTTTGTTGACCATATGAGTCAATTTGGAGAGGAAAATCAGTTGAAGATTCATGTGATGCATGAGGATATCTTCAATTCGATGCATAAGATATAGGTGAGTTATGTTGAATGCAAGTGAAATATTAGAAACGATCAAGATGATCGATGAAGAGGATCTGGATGTCCGTACGATTACGATGGGTATTTCATTGATTGATTGTGCGGATAGCGATATCGATCGTTCATGTGAAAAGATTTATCAGAAAATTACACGATTGGCGAAGGATCTTGTCGCTGTTGGCTGTGATATTGAGAAGGAATATGGAATTCCTATCATCAACAAGCGTATCTCTGTGACGCCGATTGCGATTCTGGCAGGTGTCAGTGGGGGCGATCCGGTAAAGTATGCCTTAACGCTTGAAAAGTGTGCCAATGAACTAGAGGTAAACTTTATTGGCGGTTATAGTGCTTTGGTTCAAAAGGGCTTTAGTGCAGGTGATTTAGAATTGATCGATTCGATTCCCAGAGCGTTGGCGATGACGGATCATGTTTGTTCCTCGGTGAATATCGGAAGCACGAAGGCCGGTATCAATATGGATGCGGTCAAGCTGATGGGTGAAAAGATCGTGGAAGCCGCTGAAATGACAAAGGAAAAAGATTGTATCGGGGCTGCGAAGCTGGTTGTCTTCTGTAATGCTCCAGAGGATAATCCGTTCATGGCAGGAGCCTTTCATGGTGTAGGTGAAGGAGATTGCGTCATCAATGTAGGTGTCAGCGGACCGGGTGTGGTGCGCAGTGCGTTGGCCAAGGCACCGAAAGATCTGCCGATGAATGAAATTGCCGATATCGTCAAGAAAACAGCTTTTAAGATCACGCGTATGGGTCAATTGGTGGGCAGTGAAGCAAGTCGCCGCCTGCATGTACCGTTTGGCATCGTTGACTTGTCATTGGCACCAACACCGGCTGTGGGGGATTCGGTTGCATATATCTTAGAGGAAATGGGTCTTTCCAGCTGTGGTGTACATGGTACGACGGCTTGTTTGGCGATGCTGAATGATGCCGTTAAAAAAGGCGGTGTGATGGCCAGCAGCAGTGTAGGTGGTTTATCAGGTGCTTTTATTCCGGTCAGTGAAGATGCCGGTATGATCAAGGCTGCCCGCAGTGGTGCTTTAACGCTTGAAAAACTGGAAGCAATGACAGCAGTATGCAGCGTAGGATTGGATATGATCGTTGTTCCGGGGGATACACCAGCTTCTACGATCAGCGGTATCATTGCAGATGAAGCTGCCATCGGTATGGTGAATTCCAAGACAACAGCAGTACGTCTGATTCCGGCCATTGGCAAGGCTGCCGGTGAAGAACTTGAATTTGGAGGTCTTTTAGGAAGCGGGCCGATCATGAAGGTCAATGAAGGCAGTTGTCAGGTCATGATTGATCGCGGAGGCAAGATTCCTGCACCGATGCAGAGCTTGAAAAACTAATGAATCCGGTAATGACTATCGTGATGAATAATCATCAGGAAATTAAAATTGAACTGTTTTATGAACATGCTCCGAATTCGATCAGTGGTCTGATGGAGGCAATCGAACATCATGCTTTTGATAAGATGCCCATTGAACGTGTGGTGCCCGGCTTTGTACTTCAGCCATGGTGTGATGAAACAACGAAAGGTGAATTTTATCAATATGTCTGTGATGGTGAATTTCACGATGAAAGACACAAATTTGATGCCTATTGTGTAGGACTGGCGGGAGATGGTGATAAGATATCGGTTCCCAGCTGTTTCTTTATCACCCTTTCTGATCATGTAGCGCATTTGAATCAGAAGTTTGCGATGATTGGTAAAGTGATCAGTGGTTTTGAAGAAATTCGACGTATCGAACATTCACAGCTTATCGATGTACCTTGTGAGGAAGAAAATGTGGTCATCAAACGTCCTAAAGATGATGAAATCATCGAGACGGTCAAAATTGAATATCACGATTGTCAACCTCAACCTGTAAAGAAATATCTGGCATAATAAAAGTGAACCTTCTTTGATGAGGGTTCACTTTTTAATACAGCGTGTTGCGATAAAGGTAGGAATATGATGATCGTGCAGATTGCCTTCACCGTTGGTGTCTTCATAGAGATCACATAATTGAAAACCGGCTTGAAGCTGTCCGCCGATCTGTTCTTCAAGCGTATGTGAGAATTGAAGGCCCCAGTCATTTTTTAGGGTGTCATCATAGAGCTTTTTATCTTTTAAAGGATTGAAAGGCAGGGCATAGGCAATCGTTTTTTCTTCATCATCAAAAATATAGTTGATACCGATGTCATAGCCTCCAAGAAAACTGCCACCCTTTTTTAAGACTCGATAGCATTCCTTGAAAATAGGTCGTACATTTTCAACATAACAGTTCGATACAGGATGGAAAATAAGATCAAAAGTTTCATCTTCGAAGGGAAATTTCTCAGTCATATCTTTACATAAGATATCAATCATATAACCTTCTCTTTGGGCAACAAATCTTTCGCTTTCACATTGCTTCTTGGAATAATCCAAAACGGTGCAGTGGGCCCCAAGTGCCTGAAAGATTGGCATCTGCTGGCCGCCCCCGCTTGCCAGTCCTAATACTTTTTTACCTTTCAGATGGCCAAACCACTCATGAGGTACAAATCTTGTAGGTGTTAATAATACATTCCATTCGCCATGTAAAGCTTTTTGATAGGTTTCATGGCTGATAGGCTTGCCCCATTCCCAGCCATCTTCACACCATTTATCGATCGTTTTTGAATTGATTTCGGTATATTTTTTCATATAAAAATCCTTTATAGAACATTATAATATTATTTGTTCTGTTTTACTATAAGAAGACTTGCATATAATTATTGAAATCTATATTTGGTCTTTGATTTAAGAATAAATATGAAAAAAATCCTTTTGATCAAGGATTTTTACTATAATTTCTCAAATTCCATCATAATAAATAAAGGTATTTCAGAGGATTGTTTCGTATTATCATAAATACGAGGTTCTTCCATGTGATTAAGTCGGAAATGATGGTCGCTCAAAAGATTGAGGTATGTGGAAAGAGGACGATGATAATGTTTGGTCTTGCCCCAGAATTCATTATCATAGTTAATTTCTGATAAATAGTTTTCCATTACCTTTGCTGATTTATATCCATTTTCATCACAGAGCCATTCACCATCATAAAAGGCCGGATGAGTGATGGAAAGATATAAAAGCCCCTTGTCTTTTGTGATACGTTGAACTTCTTGTATGACAGAAGTAATATTTTTGACATCCATAAGGACCTGATTACAGAAAACCAGATCAAAGCTGTTATCCGGATAGGGAAGCGGCTGCTCAATATCATATACATCAAATTGAAGAGAAGGATATTTTTCTTTCGCAAGCTTGATCATCGATGAGGAACCGTCAACCCCGATCACATCGGCATGAATGCTACTGAAGTAGTGGGTATACCATCCATAACCACAGCCAAGATCTAAAACTTTTTTATTTTTTAGATCACTGAAGCGCTTCATGACGATTTCTCGGTTCTTTTTGGCGTGATTGCTTGATTCCTGACTGTCAAGGTAGCTATTTGCTGCCTGATCCCATTGCTGGATCGTACTCATTATTGCCTGCTGGCTAAGTAGTATGCCAACTCCTCCGCATATTCGCCGTCAAATTCAAAACGATGTCCGCAGGCTTTACAGGCAAAAAAATAATCGTCATCGGTACAGTGGATGAGTGCCTTACGGCCACAGTAGGGGCAACATTCATTTTCTTCGATTTGTTTACATTCGGCTAGATATTCGTCTTCATATTTAAATTTCATGATACCACCTCTAACAATATTGTACACAAAATTTAGGAAACCTTCTATACAATTTTGCCTAAAAACAGTATAATAATACAATCGGAAGGAGCGAGTAGAATGAAATTGATCAGCGACTGTCTTGAAATCAATCATCTTGATCGTTATGCTGCATGTGGGATCGACCGGATCATCGTTTCATTGCCCCATGTATCGGCAAGGCCCGCAAGGGTGTACAGGATGGAAGATTTGAAAGAAATAGTAAAGCAGGCCCATGATTTAGGATTAGAAGTGGGTGTCAATATGTTGAATTTTGTCATGGAAGACGATCTTGGTCGATTTCAGGATGCGTTGCTTTTTTGTAAAGATAACAAGATCGATCGTATTTATTTTGCGGATATGGGTGTCTATTGGATGGCCAAAGAAATGAAGATGGAAGATATGTTGATCTATCAGCCGACGACCTTGATTGCCAGCAGCCAGGATGCCAATGAATATCTTCGCTTGGGGATCGATCGTGTGGTATTGGCAAGAGAAATCACGCTTGATGATATGAAACATATTTTGAGCCGCTGCCAGGGCTGTGAAGTCAGCGTGTTTGGCTATAATGTAATGATGCATTCCAGGCGTAAGCTTTTATCGAGTTATTTTGAGTTTTGCGGTTTAGAGGATCGCAGTGCTTCTAAGGATCTTTATCTGATGGAAGAAACGCGTGATGAGAAAATGCCGATCTTTCAGGATGAAACTGGCACATTTATTTTAAGCGGAACCGTTTTTTGTATGTTTTCTAAGCTTAAGGAATTGGAAAACTGTGATTTCAGAATTGAGGGAATTCATTTGGATGAAGAGATGATCTTTCAGGCCGCCCATGATATTCATCACATCCTTTCGGGTGAGATCGATGGTGAAGCTTGTTATCAGCATTATCGGCAGGCCTATCCTGAATATGCTTTCAGTGAAGGGTTTATGTATAAAAAGACAACTCTTGTCAAGGAGGCGGGGCAATGAAAAAGATTGAATTGCTTGCTCCGGCAGGAGATCTTGAACGATTGAAGATTGCCGTGCTGTATGGTGCAGATGCGGTATATATTGGCGGAAAGCAGTTCTCCTTGCGTTCTCGTGCTTCTAATTTTGATTTAGAGGCCATTGAAGAGGGCGTCAGGTTTGCGAAGGCACATGGTGCGCATGTGCATGTGACGGTCAATATCATTCCTCATGAAGATGATTTAGAGGAGTTGGAACAATATTTAATGGCCTTGGAAAGGATCGGTGTCCATGCCATCATCTGTGCTTCTTTGAGCGTGGTACGCTGCGCTAAGAGGGTTGCGAAGAAGCTGGAGGTCCATATCAGTACCCAGCATTCAACGACCAATTCCAAAGCTGTTGATTTTTGGAAAAGTGAGCAGGCCGATCGTGTCGTATTGGCAAGAGAGTGCAGTCTTGATCAGATCAAAAGCGTAGCAAAGCATGCCTCACTGCCACTTGAAGTATTTATTCATGGCGGTATGTGTATTTCTTATTCCGGACGTTGTACGCTTTCCAATCATATGACCACACGTGATGCCAATCGTGGCGGATGTGCCCAAAGCTGCCGATGGAAATATCGGTTGTTGGAAAAAGATCAGTTCATTCATGATGAAAAGCATTTATTTTCCATGAGCAGCAAGGATCTGATGGCGGCTTCTTATATTCCGGATCTGATCGATGCGAATATTGCTTCTTTAAAGATTGAAGGACGCATGAAATCGCCTTATTATCTGGCAACGGTCGTTCGTGCCTATCGCATGTTGATCGATGCCGTTTATGAACAGAGTTTGGATGATGAGAAAATGAAGATGATTCTGGATGAGCTTTCAAGAAGTGAAAACCGGCCGACGGCCAACGGTTTCTATGAAGGCTTGCCAAAGGCATCTGACCAGCTGTATGGTGTCAATGGAGCGGGTGTGACCCAAGAATATATCGCTTTGATCCTGGAATATGATAAAACAACGCATATGGCTTTGATTCAGGTAAAGAATCATTTTGAGATGAAGATACCTGTTGAGGTCTTCGGACCGGATTATACACGCCTTATGATCTTAAATCCCTGCTTTGATGAAAATGGAATTGAAGTGGATGTAGCGAATAAGCCGATGCAGCTATTGAAAACAAGAATTGATTTTGAAGTGAAAGAAAATGATATGATCCGTAAGATCGTTGATAAATCGGATCGACACATATATTAAGGAGAAGGATATGAAATTAAGTGAAAGCTTCTTTTATACATTAAGAGAAAATGCGAAAGATGAAGAAAGTGTAAGTGGAAATCTTCTGGTGAGAGCCGGAATGATCAAGAAAACAAGTAATGGTATTTATATGATCATGCCAATGGGCAAGCTTGTTTTAAATAAGATTGAAAATATCATCCGTGAGGAAATGAATGCGACAGGTGCCCAGGAGCTTTTGATGCCGACGCTGATCATGGAAGAGGTTTATGAAAAAAGCGGTCGCCGTGAGAATTTCGGCAGCAATATGTTTTCTTTGAAAGACCGCTATCAGAAAAATTATGTCTTAGGTCCTACCCATGAAGAGCTTTTTACCGTTGCGGCAAGCATGGATGGTTCTTCTTATAAGGATTTCCCATATAATTTATATCAGATTCAGACAAAGTTTCGTGATGAAACACGTCCGCGTTACGGACTCATACGTGTGCGCGAATTTATCATGAAGGATGCTTATTCTTTTGATACCGATTTAGATGGCTTGGAAGTTTCTTACCAGAAAATGTTTGAGGCTTATAAGCGTATCTTTGATCGCATGGATCTTACTTATAAGATCGTTAATGCCGATCTGGGCGTGATGGGAGGTCTTTTAAGTGAAGAATTCCAGGCGACCTGTGATATCGGTGAAGATGTGATCGTACAGTGCGATTCCTGTGATTTTTCAAGTAATCTGGAGGTTGCACCGATAGTCGTTTCAGAAAGCGTATCTGATGAAGAAGAGGGTGTGATGGAAGAGGTATCGACCCCGAATGCGAAGACGATCGATGAAGTTGCGGCATTTATGAATACAGATGCCAACCGCTTTGTGAAGACGCTTCTTTATAAGGTTTCTGATGAGTTTGTGGCATTCTTGTTGAAGGGAAACCGTGAACTGAATGAAACAAAGGCCTTGAAGCTGCTGCATGCGAGTGAAATGGAAATGGCGTCTTTTGAGGATGTGAAAATGCTGACTCATGCCGCTGTGGGCTTTGCCGGTCCTGTCGGCTTGGAAAACGTAAAGATCGTCATGGATCAGGAAGTGACCAAAATGAAAAATTTCATCTGTGGGGCCAATAAGACGGATACGCATTTAAAAAATGTGAATTTGAAGGATTTCAAGGCAGATCTTATCGGTGATATCTCTGTGATCACAGAAAACGATGTCTGTCCGTGCTGCGGAAAGAAGCTGTCTTTTACGAAGGGAATCGAAATTGGCAATACTTTTAAGCTTGGCGATAAGTATTCAAAAACCATGGGCTTGAATTATCTTGATGCGAACAATCAGCTGCATCCGGTACAGATGGGCTGTTACGGCATCGGGCTGGGCAGATGCCTGGCAGCTGTCGTTGAGCAGCACAACGATGAAAATGGTATCATCTGGCCTGAAAGCATTGCTCCTTTTGAAATTGGTATCGTGCTTGTCAGCAATAAGGATGAGGCCCAGAAAGAGTTGTCGCTTGAGCTTTATGACAAGCTTCAGAAGATGGGTTATGATGTTTTGCTGGATGACCGGGATGAGCGTGCCGGTGTCAAATTCAAGGATATGGATCTGATTGGTCTGCCTTATCGCATTACGATCGGACGCAGGGCAGGTGAAAGGATTGTTGAGTGTACGACACGTGCAACTTCTTTGAAAGAGGAAATGAGCGTTGAGGAATTATTGGAACGATTCAAGAAATAGGAGGTTTACATGAAAGAATCAATTTACATGAATGAACAGGTGGCTATTCTGAATTTCAGTGCTTCTTATGTAAGAAGTACGGCTGAGCTTTTAAATTCACCGGAATTTCGCAATATAACGGAGATTTTCATTGAAAGCTTAAAGGAAACGAACAGAGATCTGTATAACTGGATCTTGAATGGCAAGACCGTTCGGGAAGCGAAGGTTGAAATTACAAGATGCTTTCGTCTGATGAGTGTTTTTGAGTGTAATGAAATTGACAACTATTATTTGAATGATAAAGATCAGCTGCTTGAATTTATTGAGGAATTTTATGATTTTTGGAAGCATCATCAGCGTTTTTCCATCACATATATCGGAAACGGACAAACGTCAACAGCTGTAAACTATATTACGAATGATTCTAATTTTAACCGTCTGATACGGGATACCTATCGTCATATCGAAGAAAAGGTCCAGGGCAGAAAAAATAAGATCTATCGTCAATTGCAGTCCGGAACAAATGCTGCTGCGGCAGTAAGGATCCCGCATACACGTCTTCCGGAGGAATATGAGTGCTTAAAGCGGATACCGATGATCGACAGCATCATGTTAAGAACACCATTGATGCTGACGACAAGAAGCAACAAGCGTGAAGGGATGTTTACGGAAAGAGCCGACAATCCGATCGCTGTTTTTAAGGGAACACCGAAAGAATGGTTCTGTATGCCGATCAAGATCGGACGTCTTTTATGCTTTGTTTATTTCCATCGTGATTTTATGTGCAGCGGTGTTTCGCTTGCGAATCTGTTTGAAATTGCGACAGCTGAAGAATGTACGCATAAACCGGATTGTATCGTGCTGTTTGGTAATCAGGACGGTTTGAATGAAACGACCTTCCATCATGATGAAAAGAATGATATCTGGATCGGTTCGGTTTCATATTCACAGAAGATCGAATATTTCGGATATATCAAGAAGATGAGTCTGACGCTTCATAATCTGGCGATGATGCAAAGAGGCTGGCTGCCGATCCATGGTGCTTTTGTTAATGTTACGCTGCGTGACGGCAAGAAAAAAGGAATCATGCTGATGGGAGATTCCGGAGCAGGAAAGAGCGAATCGATCGAAGCGCTGCGTTCATTAGGTGATGAAGTCATCAGCAACATCGAAGTAGTATTTGACGATATGGGTACGATCCACATTGAAGATGGCATTCCTTATGGTCAGGGAACAGAGATCGGTGCGTTTATCCGCTTGGATGATTTGGATAAAGGTACCCCTTATCGTGATATGGATCGTTCGGTATTCTTAAATCCGGACAGCTCAAATGCCCGTGTCATCACACCGGCTGCAAGCTATGATATCGTAGCACATAATCATAAGATTGATTTATTTGCTTATGCCAACAACTATGACAAGGAGCTGGGACTGCGCCGTATTGATGATCCAGAGGAAATTAAAAAGATCTGTATTCAGGGACAGCGTATGGCCTTAGGTACGACACAAGAAGTCGGTCTGTCAAGAACGTATTTCGCAAACCCATTCGGTCCGATGCAGAAACAGGAAATCTGTCAGCCATTGATCGATGAAGTATTTGAATGCTTATATAAAAATAATATTTTCGTAGGTGAGATTTTTACGCATTTAGGATTCTCAAAGGAAGATCGCAGTGGCATTCAGGAAGGTGCAAAACAGCTGTTAGAATTTATTCAGAAATCCTGATTTAAAAAAATCAGGATTTTTCTTAAATAATTCTTAAGTGAATGTGGTAGAATAAGAATGGTGAAGAAATTGAAAAAAAGAACACAACAAAATCTGATCTTATCAGCTTCTATTGGTTTTATATGCCTGCTGATCCTTGTTTTATTTTCCTTTATGATGCCGGATGTCCCTGTTTTTCAGGAGGGAAATGCTTCCGAAAATGTCAATACCTATGAGCCTCAGGACGATCGTCCGGTCGTTGTCATCGATCCGGGTCATGGCGGTTATGACAATGGAAGCAGCTCTGAGAATGGTGTCGTAGAGAAAGAGCTGAATCTTGAAATTTCAATGAATGTAAGAGATTTGCTTGAGGAAAATGGAATCCATGTCGTCCTGACCCGGGATAGTGATGAGATCAGCTGGCCTGATGACAATGTGGAAGATTTACAGGCAAGGCTGGATATAGCTGCCGCTGCACAGGCGCAGCTGATGGTTTCGCTTCATTGTAATATTTCGGAGGAAGATCCGGAAAATGTAAAGGGAAGTGAGATTTATGTCAATCTGTCACAAAGTGATTCTTTAGCGCTTGCCGAAGCAATTAATGCCCAGCTGGAAACGCTCAGTCCGGCACTTGTCAGTCGTGGCGTCAAGACTGGACAGTTTCATCTTTTGACGTATAATACGCTTCCATGTGTTATCGTTGAAATGGGCTTTTTATCAAATGCCGATGATGTGTCATATCTGACTGGAGAGAATACACAGGCGTTGTTATGTCATGCGATCGTTGATGGGATCATGTCGCAAATAAAAGCCGATGCGTAGCATCAGCTTTTTTTTGGTTGGTATGATCTGGATGACGAGATAAGCGGTATGATTTTTGAATATTCATCATAAAGGACACGATCCAGCTGTGAATCGGTAATAATGCAGTCAAAGTCGGTAAGAGGGGCATATTTCGCAAGCAAGGTTTGATTGAATTTTGTGTGGTCACACAGCAGAAAACTCTGTCTGGCACTTTCCATCATCGCTTTTTTTACCTGTGCTTCTTCCATGCCGGCAATATAAGCACCATGATGATCAATGCCTTGCGTTCCTAAAAATGCCTTATCGATCCTGAACTGTTTGAAAAAATCAATGGTCATCGCACTGTGCCATCCGTTGCTGATGTCATTATACTGACCACAGGCAACGATAAGCTGGATCTTTGAAAAGGCTTGAAGGATGTTGATGGCCGGCAGGGAATTGGTTAAAACGATGATGCGTTTATTCTGAAGATAGCGGCAAAGCTGCAGGGGCGTCGTGCCGGTATCGATCAAGATCGTATCCCCGTCTTGAATGAAGCGGTTTGCTTCAACGGCAATCTCGTTTTTATACTCAACCAAAAGATCGCTTTTTAAGGAAAAGCTTGGTTCGATATTATGCTCCATATTCAATCGTGCCCCGCCATAGCTTGTGATTGCCAGACCTTGTTTTTCAAGCATGTTTAAATCTCTGCGGATCGTCATCGTGGATACTTGAAATCTTTTCGCAAGCTCGTTCACTTCAACTGCCTTATTTTTTTGAAGCAGATTAAATATTTCCATTCTCCGTTTCGTTAGTGACATAAGACCTCATTTCGTAGTGATCACATCATAAAAATGCATCATATCTGCTTTTAGTAAGTTCATATAGCCGAATATTTTCAAAAAAGGATATTTTTTTGTAACGATGTCCATCTGATGCCGGTAAGCGCGTTTCAGCTCACGGTTTCGTCCGGCTGCTTTCTGCTGAGAGATGCTTCCCTTACGGATTTCATAATTGTATAAACGCTTATTGCTGATGTAGAAGCGAGAGCTTCTCATAAATAAGCGACAGGTCGTTTCGACATCCTCATAGGTTTTGTTTTCCGGAAATCTGATATCTTTCCACAGCTTTTTTTTATAACATTTTCCCCAGCTGTAATTTTTGATCATCATATCGCTCATTAAAAGGGAAAGAGCTGTTTTTTGATTCATGATTGTTGTTTTCGGAAAGCATGAATGCAGAGTCATATGTGGATAATTGATATTATGGCCGCAGATTGAAATATCACAGTCATATTCAACGATTCCTTTGACCAGTTCTTCAAGGTAGGATGATTCTATCGTGTCATCACTGTCGACGAAGCTGATAAGCTCTCCTTGGGCTAAGGACAGTCCGAGATTTCTTACGCTTGACAGTCCGCCGTTTTTCTTTATGTAGTATTTAAAACGCGGATCGCTGCCGACCGTTTCAAAAAAAATTTTTTCGCTGTGGTCCTTTGATCCGTCATTGATGCAGATGGCTTCAAAATTGTCATAGGTCTGGTCTTTTATGGAAAGCAGACATTTTTTTAAATATTTTTCTACGTTATAAATAGGTACGATGATGCTTATTAGCGGATTCATGTTTAACCCTCCCGTTCAAAGTATCATTCATATTATACACTACTTCCTATCGTTTTCAAAGAGTCAGCATCAGGAGCCGTTTATAAAAAAAAGGTAAGCTTCATCATCTGAATTTACCTCATGTTCATGAAATTTATTTTGAAAAGATCATATCATATAAATGAATCAGATCAGCTTTGAATAAGTTCCAATAACTTAAAAATTTCAAAGAAGGATATTTCTTCGTGACAATTTCCATCTGATAGCGATAAGCAGATTTCAGCTCTTCATTTTGACGGGTGGATTTTTGCTGGGAGATGCTTCCTTTATGAATTTCATAATTATACAAGAGCTTGCTGCTGACGTAAAAACGGGATGCATTCATAAATGTCCGGCAGATCGTCTTGATATCCTCATAAATCTTATCTTCAGGGAATTTAATGTTTTTCCAGACCTCTTTTTTGTAGCATTTTCCCCAGCTGTAATTCATGATGATCATGTCGCTCATCAAAAAAGAAAGAGCTTTTTTCTGAGTGATGATCTTTGTTTTAGGAAAACGAAGGGGAAGGGTAATATGACTATAATTCATATTGTGGCCGCATATTGAAATATCACAGCCATATTTCACGATTCCTTTGACCAATTCCTCAAGATAGTTCATCTGGATCGTATCATCGCTGTCAACAAAGCTGATGAGCTCTCCTTGGGCCAGTGAAAGACCCAGATTTCTGACCTTTGAAATGCCGCCGTTTTTCTTTATGTATAGCGTAAAGCGCGGGTCATCTCCGACGGTTTCATAAAAGATTTTTTCGCTTTGATCGCTGGATCCGTCATTGATGCAGATGGCTTCAAAATGATCATAGGTCTGATTCTTTACAGAAAGCAGACAGTTTTTCAGATATTTTTCAACATTATATACAGGTATGATAATGCTTACTAGCGGATTCATTTCCAAACCTCCCTTTAAATATCGACAATATTATACACTACTTCATATTGTTTTGAAATAGTCAGCTATTAATGTTATAATAAAAAAGATTGGAGTGATGAAAATGATTAAAGGTAGTATCACGATGGAAAATGGTGAAGTCCTGCCCTTTGTGCTATATGATGAAGAAGCACCGATCACGGTTGCGAATTTTGTCCGCCTTGTGAAAGAAGGGTATTATGACGGAAAGATCTTTCATCGTGTGATTCCCGGCTTTGTCAGTCAGGGAGGCTGTCCTTATGGAAACGGTACAGGAGATTTAGGATATACGATTCCCTGCGAGTGTGATAAGAATGTACATAAGCATGTTCAGGGAACGATGTCGATGGCTCATCGGGGCAGGGATACGGGATGCTGTCAGTTTTTTATCTGTCATGCACCTCAGCCGCATCTCGATGGTGTGCATACGGTATTCGGACAAGTGACGGACAATATCGAAGCTGTGCTGGCAATGCATAACGGTGATAAGATGAAAAAGGTAGTGATTGAGGAATAAGTATGAGAGATTTCAGATATATCGGTTATCCGTTGTTTATTACTTTGGTGGGGGCACTTTTATATCAGCTCGTCGCAACTTATATCACAGGTAATTTACGTGATACATTGCTGATCCTGATTCGGGTGTGTGCCTTGTTTACGTTCGGGATGTCATTAAATAAATCGACACGTCGTCATATGAGCGTCTGGAAGATCGTTGTGGCAGTTGTAATTACGATATTTTTATTGCTGTATGAATTGGGAGCCTTCTATTTGCCATATTTGAGTACGGCCTTGGCTTTTTTTGGCGTGGGTGGTTTCTTTATCTGCATGCTTTATATCTTATGCGGATATCTTTTCGTGGATTAGGTGATGAAGAATTTTTTTAAGGTTGGTTTGGAATGTCCTTACTGCCACAAGACATTTCAATACAATATCCTTTCATATAAGGCCAGATGTGAATGTCCGCATTGTGAATATCACCTGATCGTTCGTACGAAGATGTCGGTGACGCTGTTTCTTTCCATCATCGGTTTTATCCTGTTAGGGATCGTCAATCAGGGACTCGGCTTGAGCCGTTTCGGAGATATTTTTAATCTGATCTACTGGATCGCAGGCTGCCTTCTTTATGTGGCTCTTGCCTATAAGCTTTTATGTATGGTAAGGTCGCCTCAAAAGGTCTATATCGTGGATATGGAGGATCCAACGGTGCTTGAAAGAAAAAAAAGAGGTCATAAATAAAATCTTGAATATCAATATTTGAGATTTTTTTGCTTGGAAGATGAATTTTTTATAAGAATTATAAATTTGTAATTGATAAATATAAAATATACGATATAATAGAAATCAAAAAGGAGAGATTATTACTTTGGATACCATACCCTATCAAATATTGTTGCAGGTTGTATTGATTTTATTGAATGCGTTTTTCGCAGGAAGCGAAATTGCTTTATTGTCATTGAATACTTCAAAGCTTAAAAAGCTTGAGGAGGAAAATAATGACAAGTACGCCAGACGGATCTTAAAGCTGGTGGAAGAGCCGAATAACTTTTTATCGACGATCCAGATCGCGATTACTTTATCAGGATTTTTAGGAGCCGCTTTTGCAGGTACTAATTTTTCTGTGTATATCGTTGATTGGATCTATTATGGATTAGGTTTTACTGCTCTTTCGCTTGGTACGTTAGATTCGATTGCGACCGTAGTCGTAACAATCATTCTTTCTTATTTTACGCTGGTCTTTGGTGAATTGGTACCGAAACGTATCGCTATGCAGAAAAGCTATGAATTTGCGAAGATGACGAGCTTTGTGATAGCGGCGATCAGCAGGATCATGCGGCCGGTGGTTGCTTTTCTGAATTTTTCTGTGAATATCATCTTGCGACTGCTTCATTTAAAGACGCAGGCTGAGGAAGAAGATGTTTCTGAGGAAGAAATTCGTTTGATGATCGATCTGGGCGGTAAGAAGGGAACGATTGAGAACGAAGAGAAGGAATGGCTTGAGAATGTCTTTGAATTTAATGATACGAGTGCGAAGGATGTCATGACGCATGTCTTGGATGTCGTTTTTATCTCTGTTCATGATACAAAGGAAGAAGTTCTTAAAACAATAAGAGAAACAGGGTTATCACGTTTTCCGTTGATTGATGAAGATGTTAATGATGTTCGGGGAATTCTTTATTCACGTGATTTTCTTCTTAATGAAGCGCTTGGTGAAAATAAGACGCTGGAGGATATGATGAAAGAGGCTTATTTCGTGCCTGAAAGCATTCATACGGATGATCTTTTCAATCAGCTTCAGATGAAGAAGGTACATATTGCGATCGTTGTCGATGAATATGGAGAAACAAGCGGTATCGTTACTTTAGAGGATCTTCTGGAAGAAATTGTTGGTAATATCTATGATGAATATGACCCGATGGAGGAAGAGGAAATCAAACAGTTGGATGATCATACCTACCGCATTGCCGGAAATGTATTGATCGAAGATATCTTGGATCAGACAGGTATCGAAATACCTGAAGATGAGGATTATGATACACTGGGTGGTTTTATCTTTTCGCAGCTTCAGGAAATACCAAGTGACGGCAGTATATTGGATCTTGATTTTGATAAGTATTCGATCCATGTGGATCAGATCATAGATAAGCATGTTGAATCGTGCATCATTACCTTAAAAGAACAACAGGAAGTGGAAGAAAGCAGTGAATAAATTCTTTCATATTATATAAAGAGGCAGCATCTACCGGATGCTGCTTTTTCTGTCATGGGATAAAAAAAGATGATCATCTGGTTTTTTGATCATCTCTTTGCCGAAAGGCTTCAAAGGCAAGAATGCTGGCTGCGCTGGCACCGTTGAGGGCATTCTTGAAATCATTGGCATAGGGAATATAAATATTTTGGTCAGAGAGAGCTAACAGCTGCTTGGAAAGCCCTCTTTTCTCTCCGCCAAAGGCAAGGATGAAGCCTTGATGATAGTTTGCGTGAGTATATGGAATTGCATCCTTACGCATGGCACAATATAAAGGAAGTCCTTTCTTTTTTAGATCCGTGACAAGTGCAGGAATATCGTCACTGACGATAAGGCTGATATATTCACTGGCACCGGCACTGCTTTTGGTGACCGTAGTGACGGCAGTGGAGTAGTTGCGCTGAGGTACGATCAATCCGTTGCAGCCGGCAGCATATAAGGAGCGGCAGATATAGCCAAAATTAAACGGATCTTCGATGCCTTCCGCAATTGCATAAAACGGATCTTTGATTTCTTCGATTTTTTGATATTCTCGTTCACCGACAAAGCCGATCATGCCGCCATGTGTTTTGCCTTGGGCTAATTCTTCGATCTTTTCTCTTGTGACCCTATGAACCGTTACATCATTTTTATTGGCCTGCATGAGGATGAAGTGGGTATCTTTATCCTTTTTTTTCTCATCGACATAGATTTCATAAACTTCACGGCGTTTTGCCATCAAAGCGGCTTTGACTGATATATTTCCTTCTACTAGATATTTTTCCATAGAAATATTATATACAAAAAAGGATGGCTTTACCATCCTTAATCGATATTTTCTTCTTTTACCTGATGACGATACAGCTGCTTTCGTTCGAATGGCGTCAGACCTTTCTTTCTTAAGCGGATCGTATCCGGTGTGATCTCAACCAATTCATCATCGTTGATAAATTCGATGGCTGATTCCAATGTCAACTGCTTTGGTGGTGTCAGTTTCATTGCTTCATCAGCTCCGCTGGAACGAATGGCCGTTAATTTTTTGTTTTTGATCGGGTTCACTTCAAGATCATTGTCACGTGAGCTCATACCGATGATCATGCCTTCATATACTTCGGTTTGCGGACTGATAAAGAGGGTTCCTCTTTCCTGAAGATTCCATAGGGCATAAGTCATGGCCTTGCCGGTTTCCGTTGAAATCATCGCACCGTTGGCTCTTTGCATGATTTCTCCTTTGTAAGGCTCATAACCGTCAATGCGGCGTACCATCGTTCCTTCACCGCGTGTATCGTTGATAAACTCACTGCGATATCCCAGAAGACCTCGTGTAGGAACTTTATATACGATTCGTGAATAGCCGTTTTCTTCTGAAAGATCGACCATCTGACCTTTTCTGAGATTGAGCTTATTGATGATCGTTCCCTGATATTCACTCGGTGCGATGGCAACGACTTCTTCTACCGGTTCAACGACCTTGCCGTTCTCATCTCTTTTTAAGATGACTTCCGGCTTGCTGACAGCAACTTCATAACCTTCACGACGCATGTTTTCAAGCAGTATCGTAATATGCAGCTCGCCGCGTCCGCTGACCTTGAAACAGTCACCGCTTTCTGTCGGTTCTACACGCAGGCCGACATTGACCTCTAATTCTTTTTCTAACCGTTCCTTTAAGTTTCTTGATGTTACATATTTACCGCTTCTGCCGGCAAAAGGAGATTTATTGACAATAAAATTCATTGATAATGTCGGCTCTTCGATCTTGATCATCGGGAGTGGCTGAAGGTGATCTCTTTCGCAAATCGTTTCACCGATGGAAATATCACTGATTCCGCTTACCACGGCGATATCACCACAGCTGGCTTCAGATACCGGTACCCGCTTTAATCCTTTATATACGAAGATCTGTGAGATCTGACGGTTTCTTGAATGCCCGTCACTATCGCATACCGCAATATTCACACCTTCTTTAAGCGTTCCGGAGTAAATACGTCCGATGCCTAAACGTCCGATATATTCATCATATGCGAGATTAGAAATCTGCAGCTGTAAAGGCTCTTCTGATTTATCGGGATATGGCGGGGTATGCTTTAGGATCGTTTCAAATAAAGGCTCAAGGTTTTTGCCTTCCTCATGTGGATCTCTGACTACGATGCCCTGTTTCGCAATTCCATAAAGGATCGGGAAATCTAACTGTTCATCAGTTGCATTTAATTCAAGGAAGAGCTCATAGACCTCATCGACCACTTCTTCCGCACGCTGATCTTTTTTATCGATCTTATTGATGAGAAGAATTGGTTTCAAACCCATTTCAAGTGCTTTTGAAAGGACAAAGCGTGTCTGCGGCATAGGGCCTTCGGCACTGTCTACCAGCAGGATAACGGTATCGACCGTTTGGATGATACGTTCTACCTCACTTGAAAAATCAGCATGTCCCGGCGTATCTACGATATTAATTTTATAGTCTTTATAGTTGATGCTGCAATTTTTAGAATAAATCGTTATGCCTCGTTCACGTTCAAGATCATTGCTGTCCATGACGCAATCAACGACTTCTTCATTGCTTCTGAAAACATGGCTCTGATTCAGGAAGGCATCGACAAGGGTTGATTTGCCGGCATCGACATGGGCAATGACTGCTAAATTAATAATTTTTTCTCTACTCATTATTCTCACCTACACTTAACTGTGCAATTATACTACCAACTGCACGTAATTACAATCATTTTACTAAGGAATCTTTAAATCTGTATAAAAATTGCTTAACTAATATAATATAGCATATTAATATTTAAAAATAATTAAAAATAAAAGGGTTCATTAGTAAAAATAAATTGCTTTTACTACTCATATCTTGTAAAATAAACATTGGTGATAAAGATGAAAATGGTAAAGAGAAGAAGAAGAGTAAGAGTTGGACGTCTGTTGCTTCTGATACTTGGATGTCTGTTATGTGTATTGTTGCTGATAGGCGGAGCCTTTGCGATAAAAAATCTGTTTAAGAAAGATATTATAGCGGCTGAATTTGCAAATCCGAAGATGGAAGTCAAGCTGGAGGATGATTCCATCGATAATCAGGTATATGAGGAAAAAGATGATGCTTCCGATGAAATGCTGATCTATGCCTTGCATCTGCCAGTCTTTTCAAACAGCTCTGCCCAGCAGGAATTAGATGCATTCGTAGAAGAAATCAAGGCTGAAAAAGCGAAAGCGACCCATATTGATTATGAAAGCAACAGCGCATTTTCACAATATAAGAGCTATGTCATCACTGCGACGACTTATGCTGATATGGATGGCTTGAATCCGATCGAACCACAAACGACAAAGCAGCTTTATATCAGCTTTGATCAGGATGAATTGATCGATATAGAGGACTGTATCCGTATGAAAGCCATACGTCAGCTGGCAAAGGATCATGGATGTGAAACAGAGAATGTCTTATTAAAGAAAATTACGGAAAACGGGCTTGTTTTAAGTGTGAATGGCGAAGATGTAAATTTTGGCTATGATGAAAACAATACAAGTTTTGTCATGGATAATAAGAATATTCCAAGCATTTTAAAATATGATAAGATTGAAGTCAAAGACAGAGAGATCGATCCGAATAAGCCAATGGTTGCTTTTACCTTTGATGACGGACCGGCTCCCGGAAATACGGAGCGTATCCTTAAGGCTTTGGAAAAAGTCGGCGGCAGAGCGACATTCTTTGAATTGGGTTATTTGATGGAAACATATCCTGACACCGTAAGAGAGGTCGTGGAGAGTGGCAGTGAGGTTGGTTCACATTCCTATGATCATACTTACGACTGGATGAATGGAATGACGCTTGAGGAAGCTGTGGCTGATTTAGATAAGGTGGATGATATCTTCTTTTCGCTTACAGGACAAGATATTTCACTGTTCCGTTCTCCTTTTGGAGCAAGCATCAAATCATTGAGCGATACGATCACGGAGAAAATTGTTTATTGGGATGTAGATACAAGAGATTGGGAAAGCAAGAATACGGAAAAGGTCATCGAGATGTGTAAGAAATATACATATGACGGTGCTATCGTCTTATTCCATGATATTCATGCGACAACGATTCCGGCAGTTGAACAGTTGATCGAATATTATGATTCACAGGGGTATCAGTTTGTGACGGTCAGTGAATTATATGCTATTAAAGGAAAATAAGGGTTGTCATTTGACAACCTTTTGTATATTCTTTTTTCTTTTTTCATACAGTATAGGGGAGGACTGTTATGAAAACGATGAATGTTGAAAAGAGAATTTTGACGGAAGAAAAAATAGACCAGCTTTTAAATTTGAATGCGCAGGAAAATCTGAGGATCCAGGATGAGCATGACGGTAAAAGGTGTATCGGTTATGTTGATTTGAAAGGGCAGTATATGCGTGAGGGCGTTATTTTTGATTTCCATGAATTGATTGAGTGTGATATTTTTGCACCGATCTATAAGTGTACGGATGATACGTTTAAGGTAACGCTTGCGGATGTGAATGGGGTCGTTGATGAAGGTATTTTAGTGAATCTGACTTTTGATATCGAAGGCTTGAATGAGGAGGATCAGATGACTTATGAGGATGAAGAATTGGATTTGATGGGGCTGGAGGATCTTTTTGAAGAGAATGAAAATCTTTATACGAATTGTACGCTGATCATTGCGAAGACGAATGATACCTATGAAACGATCGCACAACGCTTTAATGTTGCGACAGATGAGCTGAGAAGGGCAAATAATGATATTGAAATCAAGCCTAAACAGTGTATTTTGATACCGAAGGGTTGAAAATTCAAAAAAATTTTGTTATCATGTGATAAATGCGATGAAGAGAAGGATTTATTTGGATTTGTATAGAGAGCTTTGGGCTGGTGGAACAAGGTCAATGAAGAATAAATTGTAGTCTTGGAGCTGTCTTTCTGAGCTGAGTAAGAGAGAACGTTGCTTGCGTTAAAAGATCAAGGCACAGTTTGTGCGAATAAAGGTGGTACCACGTTAAGCGTCCTTTGGGGCGCTTTTTCTTGTTTAGGAGGGATGAGATGGGAAAGAGGATTTTTCTAAGAAATATGAAAAAGGAAGATGAACAGGATCTTTTTGAGATTTTTTCCGATCCCTTTTCGACAAGGTACTGGATCGGGCGATGTACGACGAAAGATGAGCTGAAGAGAATGCTGAGGGTCGAATATTTCTCTTATTCCAAGCGAGGCTTATCTCCGCCTCAGGTCATCGTTTTAGATCATCGAGTCATTGGAGTGGTCAACTTTAATGAGGAATTTGATGGTATTGGACGAATCGGCTTTATTCTCAATCGTCTGTATGAGCATCACGGTTATATGAAAGAAGCCTTGGAAATGTTTATCCGTGACGGATTTGAGAAATTAGGCTATCATCGTATCGAAGCGCTTGTATTTCATGACAATGAAAAAAGTGCCAGAACGCTTAAAAGCGTTGGCTTTACTTATGAGGGAACGATGCGCTCTTATCTGAGATATCAGGGAAAATTGATTGATATTGATTTATTCAGCAGGCTAAGGAGGGAACATGATGAAGAAAGAATTGTCAGCTAAATATGATCATCATAAGGTAGAACAAGATAAATATGAAACATGGTGCAAGAAGGGGTATTTTACGGCAGGGGATAAGTCAAAGGACCCGTTTTGTATCGTGATCCCACCACCAAATGTTACCGGTAAGCTGCATTTAGGTCATGCGTGGGATAATACGCTGCAGGATATCTTGGCACGTTATAAACGTTTGCAGGGATTTGATGTCTTATGGGTACCGGGCATGGATCATGCCGGGATCGCAACGCAGGCCAAGGTTGATGCCCGTTTAAAAGATGAAGGAATCAGCCGGTATGATATTGGCCGTGAAAAGTTTTTAGAGCGGGCTTGGGAATGGAAAGAGGAGTATGCCTCCCACATACGTGAACAATGGGCCAAGCTGGGACTTTCTTTGGATTATACAAGGGAAAGATTTACGCTGGATGAAGGATTAAGCAAGGCGGTTCGTAAGATCTTTGTTGATTTATATAATGATGGTTTGATTTATCAGGGAGAGCGTATCATCAATTGGGATCCGCAGGCCCGTACAGCTTTATCAAACATTGAAGTCATACATAAGGAAATTGAGGGAGCCATGTATTACTTTAACTATGAAGTTGTGGAAACAAAGCAAAAGCTGGTCATTGCGACGACCCGTCCGGAAACGATGTTTGCCGATCAGGCTGTCTTTGTTCATCCGGATGATGAACGTTATAAGGATATCATCGGTATGCATGTCATCAATCCGGCCAATGGTGAAGTATTACCGATCATGGCGGATGACTATATTGACATGAGCTTTGGTACAGCGGTCATGAAATGTACACCGGCCCATGATCCAAATGACTTTTTATTGGCGAAAAAGTATCATCTGGCCATGCCGGTATGCATGAATGATGATGGTACGATGAATGAATTGGCACATAAATATGCGGGCATGGATCGTTTTGAATGTCGAAAAGCACTGGTGGCTGATTTTGAAAAAGCAGGAGTTGTGGATCATATCGAAAAGCATATGCATCAGGTGGGTCATTCGGAAAGAACAGGTGTCATTGTTGAGCCGTATTTGTCTAAGCAGTGGTTTGTCAAGATGAAGCCGTTGGCCGATGCGGTGTTAAAAAATCAGGAAAATGAAGATACAAAGATTCATTTTACTCCTAAACGTTTTGAACATACGTTCCAGCAGTGGCTGGAGAATATTGAGGACTGGTGCATTTCCAGACAGCTTTGGTGGGGCCATCGTATTCCTGCATGGTATCATAATGATACAAATGAGATTTATGTAGGTATCGAAGAACCGAAGGATATTGAAAACTGGCATCAGGATGAAGATGTTTTGGATACGTGGTTCTCAAGTGCTTTATGGCCGTTTTCGACACTTGGATGGCCTGAGGAAACAGATGATTTTAAACGTTATTATCCGAATGATACTCTGATTACCGGTTATGATATCATTTTCTTCTGGGTGGCCCGAATGGCGTTTCAGGCACAGTATGCAACACATTCAAGACCGTTTAAGGATGTTTTGATCCATGGCCTGATACGTGATGCACAGGGCAGGAAGATGTCGAAATCATTAGGTAATGGTGTGGATCCTTTAGATGTGATCGATCAGTATGGCTGTGATACGCTGCGCTTCTTTTTAACAACCAATTCAACTCCCGGACAGGATCTGCGTTTTATCAGCGAAAAGGTAGAAGCTAGCTGGAATTTTATCAATAAGATCTGGAATGCGGCCCGTTTTGCAAGTCTGTATATGGATGAGGATCTGAAGCTGGAAGATCTTGATTTAAGTGATGCCTCGATTGTTGATAAATGGATCTTAAAACGTTTTAATACGGTATTAAAATCGGTAACTTCCAATATGGATAAATATGAATTTGCACTGGTTGGCAATGAGCTTTACAGCTTTATCTGGGATGATTTCTGCAGCTGGTACATTGAATTAAGCAAGGCGGCCTTAAATGGTGAGGATGCAAAGGCGAAGAAGGCAGCGGTATCGACGCTTGTATCGGTATTGAGCGGCATCGTACGTCTGATTCATCCGTTCATGCCGTTTGTCAGCGAGGAAATCTATGGTATCCTGCCAAGAAAGCATGAATCAATCAATGAGGAAAGCTGGCCACAGCCGTTTGATGTTGATATGTCAGAAAGCGAAAGTGAAAAGATTTCTCAATTGATCACGATGATCCAGGCTGTGCGTGAGATCAAGACGCAATATCATTTAAAACCAAGCGCTCCGGTAGATGTCATGATCTGTGATGCAAAAGGTGAGCTGGTTTTAAGAAATGAAGAAATCGCATCGATATTAGATCGCATGTGCAAAGCAAACTGGCTGGATAAACGTGTTGAGGGTGAAACGGTTTCTCGTACGATCTTAAAGGGAACACTGGAAATTTTGCTGTCGGATATCATAAATGTCGATGAAGAGATTGCGAAATGTGAAAAGGAGCTTGAACGATTGACAAAGGAGATCAAGCGCTGTGAGGGTATGTTGAATAATCAGAATTTTATCAGCAAGGCTCCTGAAGCGAAGGTCAATGCGGAAAAAGAAAAGCTTAAGAATTATCGTGAGCAATACGAACTGACCGAGTCACAGCTTGTGAAATTAAAGGGTTAGAGAGGTACAGATCCATCTTTTTGGCCTGTTGATCGTAAAAAACGATAATATATGAACGAAGTTAGGAGTCATATTTATGGAAGAGTATCATGCATTTGTAAATATTTTAAAGGAAGAGCTGGTTCCTGCCATGGGATGTACGGAACCGATTGCCTTGGCCTATTGTGCCAGCCTATGTGCCAAGGTATTAGGTGAAGAGGTTGTTCGTGTGAAAGCCTGTGTCAGCGGAAATATCATCAAGAATGTGAAAAGTGTGATCGTACCGAATACAGGCGGCTTAAAAGGTATAGAGGCAAGCATTGCAGCCGGAATCTGTGCAGGTGACAGCGATCTTGTCTTAGAAGTGATTTCAAAGGTCGATGAAGAGGGAAAAAGAAAGATGCGTGAGTTTTTAAAGCGCGGCTGTATTGAAGTCACACCGTTTAAGACGCGTGAAGCCTTAGATATCAAAATCGAATGTATAGGTGGGCATCACTGCTCAACAGTGCGTATTTCTCAAAGCCATACCCATGTCGTACTAGTTGAAAAGGATGGTGAGATCCTTTTTGAAGATCACGTCAAAGAAAAGAAAAAGAAAAGTGATCGCAGTATCTTAAGTGTTGAAAAGATCGTTCAATTTGCGAATGAAGTAAAGCTTGAGGATATAAGAGAAATATTGGATCGTCAGATTCGTTATAATACGGCCATTGCCGAGGAAGGCTTAAAACATTCATATGGTGCGAATGTGGGCAAGCTGTTATTAGAAATTTACGGGGATGATGTAAAGATCAAGGCCCGTGCCTATGCGGCTGCCGGCAGTGATGCGAGGATGAGTGGCTGTGAGATGCCGGTCATCATCAATTCGGGAAGCGGCAATCAGGGAATGACAGCCTCTTTACCGGTCATCGTCTATGCGAAAGAGATGAATGTTGATGAAGAAAGGCTTTATCGCTCTTTAATCGTCAGCAATCTGATCACGATTCATTTAAAATCCGGGATCGGTCGTCTATCGGCCTATTGCGGTGCGGTCAGTGCGGGCTGCGGGGCCGGCTGTGGCATTGCCTATCTGAATGGCGGGGGCTATGAGCTGATCGCTCATACGCTTGTCAATGCGATTGCGATTGCCAGCGGTATTGTCTGTGACGGAGCCAAGCCTTCTTGTGCCAGCAAGATCGCAGTTGCTGTTGATGCCGGTATCATGGGCTATTATATGGCACTGAGGGGACAGGAGTTCAAAGATGGTGAAGGACTCGTATTAAAGGGTGTTGAAAATACAATTCGTAATATTTCACGTCTTTCTTCCAAGGGGATGAAAAAGACAGATCAGGAAATCATAGATATGATGTGTAAATGCTAGGAGGATATATGAATCAGAAATTTTTAGAAGAAATGTTAGATACATGTTCAGTCAGTGGTCATGAAATTGAATTGCAGAAAAAGGTCATTGACTATATGAAGGATGTCAGCGATGAGATCATGACAGATATGACGGGAAATGTCATCCAGGTGCTCAATCCCCACTCACCGCTCAAAGTATTATTGTGCGGACATATCGATGAGATCGGCTTTATCGTAACGAGCGTTCAGAGCGATGGTTCTTTGAAAGTGACCAATGCCGGTGGTGTACGTGCTGTTTTGTATTTAGGAACCCATGTACAGATCAAAACGAAAAAAGGAATTGTTCATGGTGTCGTGATCGTCAATTCATCTTTGATGAAGAAAACTGATCTGACCTGTGAAGATCTGACGATCGATATCGGTGCTTCTTCAAAAGAGGAGGCTTTACGGTATGTTGATGTCGGGGATTGTGTCTGCGCATCCACGAGCTATCAATATCTGATCCATGATCGCATGGTGGCCAGAGCGATGGATGATCGCATCGGTGCATTCATCGTCTTGGAAGCCATTCGCAAAGCAAAAGAAAAGGGCTGTAAGATCGGTGCTTATGGAGCGACGACAGTAGGCGAAGAAACATCGATGCGTGGGGCTTTCTGGGCCAGCCAGAAAGTAAAGCCGACATGTGCTATTGCAGTGGATGTGACTTATACCAGTGATTATGAAGGAGTCAGTGCTTCTGCGACAGGAGAGGTGGCTCTGGGAAAGGGTCCTGTTTTATGTCATAGCTCGATCGTAAATAAAAAGATGAATGAAATACTTGAAACATGTGCCAAAAAGCTGAACATTCATCTGCAGTATGAGATTGCCAGCGGACGTACAGGCACGGATGCAGATAACATTCATTTTACGAATGATGGGGTACCTGTGGCACTTGTTTCGATTCCGCTGCGTTATATGCACTCTTCAATAGAAACTTTATCTTTAAAAGATGTACAGGAAATCATTGATCTTTTGGCGGAGTTTTTATGTGCGTTTGATGAAACGGTGGAATTAGATCCATTTAAAGGATAAGATGGTTAAAATCATTGAAGATGTATTGGAAGTGTATGATTTTGCTTGTGAAATGAGCACTTCTGAAACAAGGAGATATCCAAGTTGTGATTCAAAGTTAAGAATTTGGCAGCTGATTCAAAAGGGTCTTGAAAATGAACATGATTTTGTGCTCGCTGTCTTAGAAGGATGTGTGTCAGGGTGTTTTTGTTTTTTGCCACGAACCGGATGAACAGTATCTGGAAATGACATTGGGGTATGCGCTTCATAAAACTGTTTGGCAAGTGTTGATGGACTATCTGCATGAGCATTATCAAAAGTATGAACTTTATGTAATCTGTGCGAATGAAAATGAAACGCTCAAAGAAGTTTTACAAGAAGAAAAGGGCTTTTTTCAGAATGAACAGATTGAAATGAAACTTAACAAGCCTCATTTTAAAGAAACCCAGGTCATGGTTCATCCTATTGAAAAGAAAGATGAAGCGGCTTATATTACGATGCATGCCCTTGATGGATGGTGGACGGCTTCGCGTGTACTGGAAAGGAAAGATCTGTTTCAGGTTTATATAGCTGAAGATGGAAATCAGGTGGTTGGCTATGTCGATGTTCATATCAAAGAAAAGAGTCATCATGTCTTTGATCTGTATGTAAGTGAAGATCGGCGTGGCAAGGAAATTGGCAGGGCATTGATGCAGATGGTGATGAAAAACAGTGCTGAGGGTTTAACGCTTGAAGTTGACCGTGTTAATGAAACAGCTTATCATTTGTATAAAAATCTTGGTTTTGAAGAGGGTTTGAGAAAGACTGCCGTACTTGTAAAATGTTAGGGAAGCGTGGCTTCCCTCTTTTATTTGAAACCGTTATCATTTATAATAATGATGAGGTGAAAGCTATGACTCAATATATATGTGCCATCGATCAAGGTACGACAAGTACACGTGCCATTCTTTTTGATCAGGAGAGTCAGATGATCGCTGTGGCACAAAAGGAATGTGAAAATTATTATCCGAAGCCGGGATGGGTGGAACAAAATGCCAATCTCATCTATGCCAGCGTTATTTCGGTAATCAATGAAGTGGTGGCGAAAAGCAATATCCAGATGGGCGATATAGCGGCGATCGGTATTACGAATCAGCGTGAAACGACCGTTATATGGGATAAAAAGACGGGTCAGCCGGTTTCTTTTGCGATCATCTGGCAATCTCGCCAAAGTGATTCCTATTGTGTGGAAATGAAGGAAAAAGGCTATGAGGATTTTTTCTATAAAAAATGCGGGCTTGTCTTAGATCCATATTTCAGTGCTTCCAAGATCCGTTATATTTTGGATCATATTGAAAACGGACAGGAAAGAGCAGAGAATGGAGAACTTTTATTTGGAACGGTTGAAAGCTTTCTTATCTGGAAACTGACAGCCGGTAAGGTGCATGTCAGTGATGTTTCCAATGCTTCAAGGACGCTTTTAATGGATCTTGAAACATTAAACTGGGATGATGAATGTTGCCGCTTATGGAATATTCCAAAATGTATGCTTCCTGAAATCAGAGGAAATAGTGAGATCTATGGTTATACCGCAAAAGGACTTTTGGGAGATGTACAGATTCCGATAGCCTCTGCGATCGGTGATCAGCAGGCCGCTTTATTTGGACAGACCTGTTTTGAGTCGGGAAGTGTTAAAAATACTTATGGTACCGGCTGCTTTCTTTTGATGAATACTGCAGATAAGATCATTCACTCAAAGCATGGCCTTTTAAGCTGTGTCGGCTGGAAGCTTCAGGATGAGGTCAATTATGTGCTGGAGGGCAGCGTCTTTGTTGCCGGAGCGGCTGTTCAGTGGCTGAGAGATGGATTGCAGATCATTCGCACCTCTGCGGAAACCGATCATCGTGCACGTCAGGCTGGTGACAGTGAGGGCGTGATCGTCGTGCCTAGTTTTACAGGATTGGGTGCGCCTTATTGGAAGGCTCAGGTCAAAGGAGCTATTTTTGGATTGACGCGTGGAAGCAATCAGGAACATATCATACGGGCCACATTGGAATCTTTGGCTTATCAGACAAATGATGTCTTAAAGGCAATGTGTGAAGATTCACAGCTGAAGATCTCATCAATGCAGGTGGATGGCGGTGCCAGCAAGAATGATTTTCTGATGCAGTTTCAAAGCAATATTTCAAATACCGTGATACGGCGCTCTTTGATTTCGGAAACCACGGCTTTAGGAGCTGCTTATCTGGCCGGATTGGCTGTTGGTTATTGGAAAAGCAAGGAAGAAATTGCGAAGCAGCATTGTATCAAGGATCAGTTTGAACCGGATATGGATGAAGAAAAACGCCGTCAAAATCTGGCAAGATGGCAAAGAGCCGTTGAAAGTGTCATCTATTTTGGAGGATAGCATCATTTCGTGCTTCAATGATTGAAAATATCTTGACATTCAGAAGTACATTCTTTAGAATAAAATGAGTATAAGGAGGTGTAAATCATGAAAAAATTATCCGCATTATTATTAGCATTAGCTTTAGTTGGATGTTCTTCAAATACTGCCGAAACTAAATCTGCTTCTATTGAGTATCCTCTGGAATCCGGAGAAAAGATTTTAGTTGATGTTGAATTGGACGGCGAAGGTTTGATTTCAAAGATTTCTATCGATGAAACTTATAAGGATAAAGATGGAAATGAAACTACCAAGAAAGAGATGAAGGAAGACTACGGTATGAGTGCGATCGGTAAAGTAGAATGGTACAAGCAGATCGAATCACTTGAACAAAATCTGGTCGGTACTGACGGAAGCTTTGAGGTAGATGAAGAAGGTCATGCAACAGATGAAGATATTCTGGCAGGATGTACAATTAGTCTGACAGATATCGAAAAGGCTGTTGAAGAAGCAGTGGCAGAAGCTAAATAGTTTGAAAAAGGAAACGGCGTTTCCTTTTTCTTTGAATTCATGTATAATATCTTCGGGAGTGAGCTATGAATAAGACAAAAAAAATGACTACTCTGGCTATGTGCATTGCTTTAGCGGTCATCTTCCATATGATCGAAAGTCAGATTCCGTTTCCTTCGCCGATTCCCGGTTATCACTTTGGGCTGGCGAATATTGTGGGTTTGGTCGTGCTGTATAAATTTGATGATAAAAAGATGATGTTGGTCAATCTTTTGCGTGTCGTGTTTGCCAGCATGCTGAGCGGGATGATTTTTAATTATGTATTTTGGATGTCGCTCTCTGGTGTCTGCTTATCGACTTTTTGTGCGATCGTGCTGAAAAAAATAAGTGGATTAAGCTGTGTGGGTATTTCAGTAGCAAGCTCTGTTGCTCACTGCATCGGACAGATCTTAGTGGCGCTTGTTTTATATAATCAGGCACTGATGATCACTTTTTTGCCATATCTGCTGTTCATGAGCATACCAACCGGTATCGTAACAGGCAGTATTGCGGTGATGGTATTAAAAAGGCTTAAGTAGGAGGTTGTATGGGAAAATATGTTTATCAGCCGAAAGGCGTTTGTTCAAAGCTGATGGAGTTTGAAATTGATCATGATACGATTCGTCAATTACAAGTCACAGGAGGCTGCAGCGGAAATCTGAGAGGTATTTCCAGCATTTTAAGAGGTAAGAGCATTGATGAGGTCATTGAAGCTTTCGATGGCATTCAATGTGGCAGCCGTCCGACGTCATGCCCGGATCAGATCGCTCAGGCATTGAAAAATTATAAGGCTCAGCAATAAGAGTCTTTTTTTTATTTTATTGAAATGTTTTCAAATCTTTGAAAACATTTCAAGAATTATGCTTGCAAAAACTTACAGATGGTGGTATATTATAATCAACTAAAGATATCACAACAAAAGCGCTATTGTTTTGTACCTCCTTGTTATTCCTAAACAATTGGTTGTGATATCTTTTTTTATATTCCGATATGATTTGCATATTGGAATGAAAGCTACAATTGTTGTTTAATCGAGGTGAGTATGTTATAATGTCTAGCATGAAACGTAAACATATAGTAGCTTTTATATTGATTTTAGTATTGGATCAACTGACAAAAATAGCAATTTCTTCGAATTTGCAGCTTTTTGAATCGATTGATGTCATATCTGGTTTCTTTTCGATCACGTATGTACGAAATACAGGAGCCGCTTGGAGCATCATGGAGGGCGGAAGCATGGTCATTTTTTATCTGATTACGATCGTTGCTTTGGTGATCATGATTTCCTATTATCGCAGTGCTGAATGTGATGATCTTGGCAGATGGGGATTGGTGATGATGATGGGCGGTACGCTTGGAAATTTTCTTGATCGGTTACGTCTGCAGTATGTCGTTGATTTTTTTGCTTTTAATATTTTTGGATATGATTTTCCGGTTTTTAATGTTGCCGATATATTTCTTTGTCTGGGTGTCGGTGTTTTAGTGTTGTCTTTTATCTTAGAAGGTGTGAAAAAACATGAAGCATAGTGAATATATAGTAAGTGCGGAAGATGCGAATGAAAGAGTGGATAAGGTAGCGGCCAGGCTTGAGGATGTGAGCCGCAGCTATATCCAGAATCTTATCTTGGATGAGTGCGTCTTGCTGAATGGGATCCCTTGCCGGGCAAATACCCGAGTTAAAGAAAATGACCATCTTGAATTAAACTATGATGATCAAATAGAGTTAGAAACACAACCGCAGAATATTGATCTGGATATCCGTTATGAAGATCAGGATGTCATCGTCATCAATAAGCCAAAGGGAATGATCGTTCATCCTACGCTTGCCAATCAGAAGGATACGCTTGTCAATGCACTTTTGTATCATTGTAAGGATCTTTCCGGTATCAATGGTGTTTTGCGTCCGGGAATCGTTCATCGCATCGACAAGGATACGACAGGTCTGCTTATCGTTGCGAAAAATGATAAGGCCCATCTTTCCTTAGCTGAACAATTAAAGACAAAGACGGTTTCACGTCTTTATTATGCCTTGGTGCATGGTGTAATGGAGCATGATTACGGAACGATCGATGCGCCGATCGGACGTGATCCCAAGGATCGTCAGAAAATGTGCGTAACAGCAAAAAACTCAAAGGAAGCTGTGACTCATTTTAAGGTCATCGAGCGTTTAAAAAAATATACTTTGGTTGAATGTTCCCTTGAAACGGGACGTACGCATCAGATTCGTGTACATATGCAATATATTGGTCATCCTGTTATGGGTGATCCTAAATATTCTTATCGAAAGACAAGAGAATGCGGTGGACAGATGCTGCATGCGCATCAGTTGACCTTTGTTCATCCTTCCACGCATGAAAAGGTGGTTGTTGAGGCTCCTTTGCCAAAGCAATTTGTAGACATATTGGATGAATTAAGAAGTGAGGAGGACTAGCATGGAAGAAAAACAGGTTTATGGTCTTCAGCTGCTGACGTTTTTAGTCAACAAATATGATTATCAGATCGTTAATATCAAAGGATTGCCGACACAAGATTACTGGCTGGTCAATCTGAAACAGAAATATCCGCTCATCTGCATAACAAATGAGCTTTATACAGAATCAAATATTCATGAAAGCATCTTTGGACAGGTATATCGGGCGATTCTGTCTACCTTTACGATTTCTGTGAAATGTCTGATCTTAAATACGAATCATCAGAGCAGTCGTTTTGAGCATCAGCAAATCGTGCAGATTCCGATTCTTGAGGATATGCCGGTTGATAGCTCTTTGCTTGAAACATTCGAGGGAATCGATCATGTTGTCCGCAAGGTAAAAAATGTTTCGCAGGAGAAGCGTCATCTGACGAAGATCCTGCAGCAGAAGGCTCGCAGTCAGTATTATTCTTCTTTAAAAGAGAGAAATCTGCTGCCTAAGGTTACTTTTGCTTTTATGGTCATCTGTGTCGTAGTGTTCCTGCTCATTAATTTTTTAGCTTTTATTCCGGGAGATGAGGTCACGGCAGCCATCATGGCAGGTGCTTATTACAAGATGAATGTAATCGGTGCTTTTGAATATTGGCGATTATTGACCAGTGGTTTCGTTCATATCGATATGTGGCATCTTTTGATGAATATGATCGCTTTGATGAATCTTGGACCTGTGATCGAAAGAAGACTGAAAAGAAGCCAGTATATCATCACCATGCTGGTGTCGATCATCGTTGGCAATTTATTTGTTCTGATCGGTGACGGAAATACGGTAACGGTAGGTATCAGTGGCGGCTTGTTTGGTCTTCTGGGTGTTTATAGCGTCATCCTTTTCAGTGAAGGCGGTTATAAGAATCCACGTGTTTTAAGCAGTTATATTTCGACGCTTGTCATCAATATCTTTATTTCTATGATGCCGAACATTTCCTTGCTGGGTCATCTTGGCGGATTTATCAGCGGATTGGCACTGGGAATCTGCTTCTCCAATCAAAGCAAGCTGAAAACGTTCAAGCGTCATGTTTCGATCTCCTTTGGAGCTGTTTTGATCGCTTGCTGTGCGTGCATTCCGTTCGTATCGCGCATTACGCCGGTTTATGCCGGAACCGATGCCCGCATCATTTATACTGCCGAGCAGCTGCATCTTGATTTTTATGCGAATTATCTGTTGGACCGTTATGATGCACAGATGGCTTCTCAGGGTGAAGATGGATATAAGGAGCTTTTGACACAGCAGATCGTTCAGGAAAGGCAGGGAAGAGAATGAAACGTAAGGATGTTTTATCATGGGATGATTATTTTATGGGACTGGCACATCTGTCAGCCATGCGTTCCAAGGATCCTTCAACACAGGTAGGAGCTGCGATCGTAAATCCGCAGCACCGCGTGATCGGGATCGGCTATAACGGATTTCCTTTTGGCTGTGATGATGACGTTTTTCCATGGGCTCGTGAAGGAAAGAGCAATGATACGAAATATCCTTATGTCGTTCATGCGGAATTAAATGCGATTCTGAACTGTTCCCAGAGCTGTCGCGGCTGTACGTTGTATGTGTCTTTATTTCCATGCAATGAATGTGCGAAGGCCATCATTCAGAGCGGAATAGCGAAGATCGTATATGAATCAGATAAATATGCTGATACAGATAATGTCATTGCCAGTAAAAAGATGCTGGCAGCTGCAGGGGTGGAGCTGGTTCAGCTGGATCATCGTGTCGAAATTGATGTGAAAATTAAATGATAAATAAGATGATGCCGTGAGCGTTTTGATTCTCACGGCATTTTCTTAAAGTCATTTTTTTAATCTGGCAGTGTTTTTAAAATGCATCTTAGCGATTTTAGATAGCTCGTCATAGCCATATCTTTCAAGAAAAGATGCTGCGAAACGATCGACCTCTTCGCCGGCACCCTTGGGAATCGTACATTGATAATGTTCTTCCATCTTATCCCAGGCACATAAAAAAGCATAACGGGCGATCATGCTGGCTGCCGCAACACTGAGGTATTTGCTTTCAGCCTTCGTTTCAAAGATGAGATCATGGATGACAAGAGGCTCATGTTGAAGATAGCGATAATACAGCTCTTTTGGCGCAAACTGATCAACGATGCATCTTTGAGGAAGGAAGCCGGCCTTCTTTTTAAGATGAATATAGGCCTGATTATGTAATTTTGCTTTTATTTGGTTCATATTATGAGTAGTATGAACACGGTTATATTTGACATTGTCTAAGATCAGCAAGGAGTGGGTCAGCTGTTTCATGAGCAAGGGGGCTTTTTGACGTATTTTTTCATCATTGAGCTGTTTGCTGTCATTGACCTGCAGCTCTTTTAAAAAGGGGATGTCCTCTTTCCTGACCAAGACAGCACAGACGCTTACGGGTCCAAAATAGTCGCCGGTTCCGACCTCATCGCTTCCGGCTTCATCATCATCCAAGGTGTTCACGAGATAAAGGGAGGCATTTTGTCCCTGATAAACAACCTTCTTTGAATCATAAACAGTGATTGTACAATCCTGCAGCCTGATTTGAAAAAGGGCATAGGGTATTTTTTTATCTGAAATAAAATTCTGATATTTTTCTTTTAGCTGTTGAATTTGAAGCTCATTGAGCTTTTCTGTATAAGTTTCCATGTTGTTATTTTAACACATATTTGCATTCGTTGGATAGATGCTTTAAAATAGAAACGAGGTGATTTTATGGTTTTTTCGGATTTGATGATTCAGCTGGTTGATCCATTGCTGCTTATATTATTGATACTGCTTGTTTTTTTGGGATATAGAAAAGGTTTTCTTTCAAAGCTTTTAAGCTGTTTTTCTTTTGTGGTTGTCGTCATTTTAGGATGGTATCTGGCTCCTTCCTTCTCAAAGGTATTTCATATCCTTCCAAAAAGCTATGCACCTTTTCAGGATACACCGCTGGCAGGGTTCTTTTACAGCTATGCCAACCAGATCCTGATTTTTGTGATAATCGTGATCTTGGCTTCTTTGATCATCTTTTTATTGAAGCCGATTGCGCTTTTATTTAGAGAATTGCCTCTCATTTCTTTTGCCAATGCTCTTTTTGGAGCTTTGTTTGGTGTCGTGGAAATGTTTTTGCTTTGTTTTGTATTATTGTTTGTTCTTCATACACCCATGGTTCAAAATGGAAATGAGGTCATTGAAAAAACCTTCTTTCATCATATTGAAGCACTTCAGGAAAAGGTGTTTACATATGGAAGTGAAGTAATACAAGATTTTGATATCATGTCTGATTCGCTTGTTGACCAGGCAAATCTGCAGGAATTAAAAAAGCTGTTAAGCGAGCATGGTTACAGTGATGAAGAAATTCAGGATTTTATAGAAAAGTTAGGGTATTCACATGAATGATGTATTAGAATTAGAAAGAATCAAAAAAAAGATTGCTGATCATACGCAGTTTTCATTAGGGGCTTCGCTGGTAATGGATACCGTGCCAAGCTACGAAAGGCTGAAGATCAAGACTGAGCTTGAACGGACCGCGGAAGCGATCGAGATCTTGCGGAAAAATGAGGATCCTCCTTTTGGAGGTATTTATGATATTCGTGAAGCTGTTGATGTCGCCATGAAAGATGGATCTTGCAATTGCCGTGAGCTGATGCAATGTGCCGCTCTGATGCGGGGATGTCAGAATATGCGTCGCTATCTGCATGAAAGTGGTGCCGGGGTGCTTGATGAGCTGGGGGATTCACTGATGATCGATCTGCATCTGAGTGAAAGGATCGAGTCTTGTATTTCAAGCAGCTATGAGCTGTATGATCATGCATCTGTGCAATTAAAAAGCATTCGCCGTTCGATTGCTGCCGTTACGGGAGATATTGCTGCACAGACGGCTCGTTTTATTCAGGCAAATGCCTCAAAGCTGACAGATACGATTACAACGATGCGCAATGATCGTGTTTGTGTTTTAGTCAAAAATTCCGAAAAGAATAGTGTCCGCGGTTTTATCCACGGGGAAAGTGCGTCCGGTGCCACGGTCTATATAGAACCGGAGGTCCTCTTACAGCTGAATAATCGTTTGCAGGCGTTGAAAAGCAGTGAAGAAGAGGAAATGAAGCGGATTTTATTTGAATTGTCACAGCAGGTAAAAATATGCGGGGATGCATTGATTGCCAATTGTGAAACATTGGCACTTTTGGATTGTATCTTTGCGAAGGCTCGCTATGCCCATGAAATCCAAGGCTGTGTAGCTACTTTGAATGATGAACGGCATATCTATATGAAAAATGCCCGGCATCCGCTCATCGACCCTAAAAAAGTGGTTGCGAATACGTATGAGATGAAAGATCATTCAATCCTTCTGATTACCGGAAGCAATACGGGCGGAAAAAGCGTTACGTTAAAAACGATAGGTCTTTTCGTCCTGATGAGCTATTGTGGCTTTCCTGTCAGTGCCGATGAGGTAACGATTCCGAAGTTTGATGATATTTTTATTGACATCGGTGATGAACAGTCAATCGAGCAATCCTTGTCAACATTCAGTGCCCATATATCCAAGCTGGCCATGATCACCCATAAGGTCAGTGAGCATTCTCTTGTCATTCTTGATGAGCTGGGCAGCGGTACCGATCCTAAAGAAGGAGAGGCATTGGCGATTGCGATCCTGGATGATCTGAGAAAGAAAAAATGCATGGTGCTGGCAACGACCCATTACTCAAAATTAAAATCGGCTTCAGGAAAATGGCCGGAGGTCTTATGCAGCAGTGTTGAATTTGATATGGAAAAGATGCGTCCGACCTATCGGTATATCGAAGGTATGAGCGGACAGTCCAATGCTCTTTCGATTGCGGCTCATTTTGGACTTGATCCGCATATCCTTGAAGAGGCTCGTCAGATCAAGGAAGAAAATGAAACTGAAGATGAAAAGCTGATGGTCAAGCTCAATGAGCTTGTGAATGAAAATTTACAGATGAAGGAAAAGCTTCAGCATCAGAGTGAAGCTTTGAAAGAAAGGGAAGCACATCTTTTAGAAAAAGAAAAGAAATTTGAGGCCAGGCAGGAGGAAATGCTGACAGCTGCCCAGCAAAGAGCACAGGAAATCGTCGAAGAAGCAAAAGAAAAAAGTGATGAGATCCTCTCAGAAATGCGTTCTAAGGCAGATGCCAAGGTGCATGAGCTTTTAGAGATCCGCTCTCAGCTCAATGATCTGGTAGAAGAAAAAGAAAAAGCAGGCAGTGATGAAGTGTTCCACATCGGTGATCCGGTGATGATCAAACGTTATAATTACTATGGTGAGGTTTTGGAGGTAAAACCGAAATATCTTTTGGTTTATGCCAATGGCATGAAGATGAAGCTGGATCCATCGGATTGTACGCATACACAGAAAAAGAAAGAAAAAACTAAAAATAAAAAGGCATCTGTTTCTTCAAAGACCCATGCCCGTGCTTCGATGGAATGCAATGTCATCGGTGAAAGGGTAGTCGATGCTTTAAGCATCGTTGATAAATTTTTAGATACGGCCATTGCCCATTCGCTTTCAACTGTCAGGATCATCCATGGTGTTGGCAGCGGTGCTTTAAGAACGGCTATCTGGGAGTATCTAAAGAAAAATAAATATGTGGATAGCTGGCGTATCGGCGGTGAGGGTGAAGGCGGTACGGGTGCTACGGTCGTAACCCTAAAGGGAGGTCATCATGGCAAGTGATAAGATCAAACAGAAGCTGGAGCTTCTTCCTTTAAAACCGGGCTGTTATCTCATGAAGAATAAAGAAGGCGAGATCATCTATGTCGGAAAGGCCATTAAACTGAAAAATCGCGTTCATACTTATTTCGTGGGTTCTCATAACTATAAGACGACCAAGCTGGTTTCACAGATCGATGATTTTGAAACGATCGTTACTTCCAGTGAAAAGGAGGCTTTGCTGCTGGAATTTAATCTTATCAAGCAGTATCGTCCCCGCTTCAATATCATGTTCATGGATGACAAAAGCTATCCTTATCTGAAATTGACCAAGGATCATGCTCCGGCATTAAGCGTGGTGCGTAATATCAAGGATAAAAAGGCAGAGTATTTCGGACCGTTTCCGGATTCTTCGGCTGCCTATCAGACAAAGGATCTGTTGAATCGTTTATTTCCTTTGCGGAAATGTCAGCATTTGCCGAAAAAGGTCTGCCTTTATTACCATATCCATGAATGCTTAGGATATTGTGAAAAGAAGATCGATGAAGATGTCAGGGAAGATATGATCAAAAAAATCAGGCGGTTCCTTAAGGGAGATACCGCTGATATCCTTCATCAGCTAACCGGTGAAATGAATGAGGCAAGCGAAGCGTTGAATTTTGAAAAGGCAAAGGAGAAACATGACCTGATCGAAGCGATCAAGCATGTTACCCAGCAGCAGAAGGTACAATTCAAGGATCGTAAGAACCGTGATGTTTTTGCTTATTATGAAGAATATGGTTATATTTCGATCCAGAATTTTATTCTTCATGACGGTAAGATCTTGAATCGTTCACTTTCTGTGCAATCGTTAGTGGAGGATGCGCAAACCACGTTTATGAGCTTTATCGTTCAATATTATGAAAAAAATATATTGCCGGATGAGATCCTTCTGCCCTATGAGCTGAACATTGAAGGAATTGAAGAGGTTCTTGATACAAAGATCGTCCAGCCTAAACAGGGAAACAAAAAGCAATTGGTGGACATGGTGAAAGAAAACGCCAAAAAGACGCTTCATGAACAGATCGAAACGCTTCAGCGGGATGAAAACCGTAAATCACAGGCCATGAAGGAGCTTTCTGATTTTTTCAATACAGAAATCCATACGATTGAGATGATCGATAATTCACATATTTCAGGAGCCTTTAACTGCAGCGGTGTCGTGGTATTTAAGGATGGCGAACCGTCAAAGGCGGATTACAGGCTGTATCGTTTAGATGAATATCGAAGTGATATGGATTCAATGAAAGAGGTCCTTTATCGTCGTTATTATCGAAAGCTGATGGAAAAACAGCCGATGAGCGATCTTTTGATCGTCGATGGCGGATGGCAACAGATCGAAGCGGCAAAAGAGGTATTGGATTCTTTGGGAATCGATATCCTGTTAGCAGGACTTGTGAAGGATGATAAGCATCGTACAAGCTCTTTGTTAGATAAGAATGGAGAAGTTATCGAAGTAAAAAAAGATTGTCCGCTTTTCTTCTTTTTGACAAATTTACAGGATGAGGTCCACCGCTATGCCATTACCTATCATCGCAAGCTGCGCAGCAAGGCGATGAACAAGAGCATCTTAGATGATATTGAAGGGATCGGTGAGGTGCGTAAGAAGCAAATCTGGAAAAAATACAAGACGATCAAAAACCTCCGGCAAGCGACCTTAGAGGAGCTGAAAGAATTCCTTCCAACAAGCGTTGCTGAAAATGTGCTGGAGCTTGTTGGGCAAAAAACCTTAGACAATCATTGATTTGTGCATACTATGGTTTAAAGGAGGAATCTTACGCAAAAAATTTGTACTCCTCGTGAAAACGAAGTTTTTCAGTATCTTTTGAAAAACTATTCTACAAAAGAAATTGCCTATAAAATGAATATCAGCGATAAAACGGTGCGCAATCACATTTCAAATGTAATTTTAAAGCTGAATGTGAGCTCACGGACGCAGGCTGTGCTGGAGCTTTTGCGCCACCGGCAGATCGAACTTGATGAATAGGGGGCTTCCCCCTTTTCTTTTATTTACTTTTATAAGTGAACTTGTTATAATCTAACAAGAGGTGACTTTCATGAGAGTGAAAAGAGGTCTTTTTATCGGTGCACTTCTGGCATTATTTTTATGTTGCTTTCATATCATGAATCAACATTATGATGAGCTTTCACGATATCAGTATGCCAATGATGAGAATCGAAAGCTGATACTGGAATATATGACAACAGAAGATATCAATTATTTGATCGATCGGCAATATAAACCCGAAGAATTTCTTGAATATCTGGGCATGCCTCATTTTGATATTCGTTATGTGGATTGGTACAATTACGCAAAAGGTGTTGGCGGAATGGACGATGCTTCTATTCTGGAGCTTGTCGATACGATGAAGGATCAGATGAGTTATTCTACCTTTAAGGTCTATTGCAGCAATTACTCACTGACACAATTAAAAAGCTTCTATTTGGAAGAGAATGCTTTTGTACATGATCAGACATTGATCAGCAATCCTTCTTCGGTTACGAATAAAATAGAAAAGAATATGACGCTGTTTACCTATGAACCTAAAGATTTGGTGGAAGTCAGCGGAATCCCGATCGTGAATCAGATACAGGGGAAAGAAACGATCCAGCTTTCACAAAATGCAGCAAAAGAGCTTGTCAGCATGTGCAATGCAGCCTTTGAGATCAATGAAAAGACCTGTGGCAATATGGTGGTAACGACCGGCTATATATCCTTTGATACACAGGAGCAGCTGTATGAAGAAGCACTGCTGACATATGGTATCGATGATGTTTTTGCGCATGTTGATTATCCGGGCCAGTCGGTCTATCAGTTGGGCAATGTCGTGCGCTTGGTGGTCGCATCGGTCGAAACGACAGAACTGCAGGAAACAGAGATTTCGCCACAGCAGTTATGGCTGATCGAACATGCACATGAATATGGCTTTGAATTTGTCAATGATCCTGCTCGTCCTTTGGAGGAATTTATCCTCCAGTACCATGAAGAACTGAAAAAAAGCAATGAAGAAGGAGATGAAGCACAATGATCACAACCATCGGCTGCTGTGATTCGGGATTGGGCGGCATGCTGGTCGTAAAAGCGCTGAAAGAGGCGTATCCTGATTTAAATATCGTATTTATTGCCGATCAAAGCAATGTTCCCTATGGTGAAAAAAGCGTGGAGGAGCTAAGCAGATATGCCCGTGCTTTCTTAGATCGGTTCAGAAAGATGGGAATCCATGAGGTCGTTATTGCCTGCAATACCTTATGTGCCAATGTCATCGGCGATATTCAAGAGGAATATGAAGACCTTCATATCTTTAATATCATTGAACCTACCTGCCGGCAGCTGGCAGGTCACGGGTATCAGAAGATCAATGTGCTGGCGACACCTAAAACAGTGGAAAGACATGCCTATCAAAAAGCTTTGGGCATTTTTTGCCCGGAGGCTGAGGTTCATGAAATTCCGGCAGCAAAGCTGGTACCTGTCATTGAGGATGGCTGTGACCCGCTGCTTCTTAAAAAAGCAGTGGAAGGCTATGTGACTGAGAAAGCGGATGCATGGGTTCTTGGCTGTACACATTTTCCGCTTATAAGACCTTATCTTGAAGGAAAAGGAGAAATCTTTGATTCCAATCAGGCAATTGTTGATCTTTTTAAGGATGAACAGATCAACGGAGAAGGTAGAGTTGAAATTTATACTACGAAGGATCCGGATAAGATGAAAAAAAGCATTCATACCCTTTTGAAATGTGAATATGATGTAAAAGCAATCACTCTTGACTCATGAGTGATTTTTTTTCTTCTTCTTTTGAGGGCTTAAGCATAAGATACAATGAGGTGGAGTATGAAAAAGATCAGACTTGTATGCACATATGCAATAGCCTTTATCTGTATTATGGCGGCGATTTCGCTTCCAAAAAACGAGATCGAGGTTTTTAAAAGCACGACTCATGACATGGAGGATAAAATTCTTATTTATATGATGAATGAAGAGAATCAGCTGGTGCCTGTTACGCTGAATTATCAGAAAAGTGATTCTGATTGCGAAAACATTCTTCAGCTTTTTCAACTGATGAAGCATGAGATCGGGTCATATGATCTGAAATCACTGATTCCTGTATCAATCCAATGTCTGGGTGTTGCCATTCAGGATAAGCATGTCCAACTGAATTTTAATGAAGCATTTTTTACGATGAGCTCTCAAATCGAGCTGCGTGTGATCGAAGCGATCGTGAGCAGTATCGTACAATTGGATGAAAGCTATCAGGTGGAATTTTTAGTCAATCAGAAGCCAATTGAAAAAATGCCGTTAAGCGCACTTCCGATGCAGACTTTTGATTATACGCTGGGAGTCAATAATTTCAGCCTTGACACTTCCCAGCTCCATCAAAGCGTATCGCGTTCGATCATCGAATTGCATGAGGATGAAGAAAGCCATTATTATATGGTTATGACACGCCGTTATCCATCCTCACAAAGCCTATTGGATTTTGTCAATGAGGTCGTGGATCAGACCTCATTGAGTCTTGAATGCCAACGAATAGAAATTGAAGAGGATCGTGTAGCACTTTATTTGAATGAAGCGTTTTTGGCAGAGGAGGATGTTGTTGAAGCAAGGGTTGTGCTGCCTCTTTTATATACATTAAAAATGAATCAGATCGGCAGCAGTTTCTTGCTTTATGTAAATGATGAACAGGTATGGATGGAAGGAAGCTCTCAATATGATTTGACTTTTGAGGATTTAAATTTAAATATATTTGAAGAATGAGAAAGATTATGTTAAAGTAATGCTGGTGATGATATGAAGATAATATTAATGAGTGATTCTCATGGCAGGAATCATTTGATTGATGAAATCATGGAAAGGCATAAGGATGCCGATGCTTTTCTGCATTGCGGAGATATTGAATGTGATGAGCGCGCCTATCCGAATATGCGTATCGTACGCGGCAATAATGATTACTATGCTGATTTTCCTGAAAAGATGAAGTTGAGGATCGGTCCTTTTCGGGTACTGATGCTTCATTCACATCTGTGCTATTCCAGGGATCGTTTGTCTTATTTAAGCAGGCTGGCAAAGGAGGAAGGCTGTGATACGGTTTTTTTCGGCCATACGCATGTTGCCTGTGATAAAGTGGTGAATGGCATTCGTCTGATCAATCCCGGAAGCTTGTATTATTCACGTGATGGCCGTCCGATTTCCTATTGTATAATAACGGTAGATACAGAAATGCAGGTTGAGTTTAAATTCGCACCTTTTCAATGAGGTGTTTTTTATTTGCCAAGAAAAGGTGTTTATGATATATTATGGAAAGTCAGGTGGGTTATGAGCAATTATTATATAGAATGTATAGAAGAAATTGATGAACTGATGAGCTCCGGCAGCTATGAAGCAGCAGCAAACAAGATCAGGGAAGAGCTGTCAATGCCTTATATACCCATGGATTTTGAAGAAAAGCTGCATGCTTATGAAAAAGAGCTATTGATGCACGAAGCACAAAAAAAGCTTGGTGATGATGAAATTGATGCTTATTTTGAGATGGATGAGGCTCATCAGCTATTGGCTGTCAAAGCCTTGCGTGAAAGTAATATGCGGCAGTATTTGGATCTGATCCAAAAGGGGCTTGATCATGCGAAAAGCAATCTTGTTACGATTTCTTTGATCGAAGCCTGTATCGATCAGCAGCTGAATGAAGAGTTTCATGTTATAAAAGATGGACTGGATATCTCTTTCATACCATCAGCATGTGTCAATCCTTGTGACAGTGAAGGAGTTGAAGAGGGCATTGCAATCATGCACAGCTGGCTGGAAAATGAAAATCCGTCATTGCTGCAGCTATGCATACAATGTATCTATAAAGAAGCTTATCTTCATTTGCCTTTTGAAATAGAAGAAGAGGAGAGCGAAGATTGTGCTTATGAGATCGTGATGTATGTTTCAGCGATGATGGGCTGTGAAAATGAGATGAAAAAATTGCTTTCTGAAAAAAATGCTTCACAAAAAGGAAGTTTTGAATTATTATTATATAGCAATACAATTTGATGATTGAATTTTAGGAGGAAAAACATGTCTACTTGGGAATTAAAAGAAAAATCAGCAGGTGTTTTGAAGACGACGATCGAAGGTGATCAGTGGTCAAAAGCACAGGATAAAGCATTTAAAAAAATCGTTTCTAAGCTTTCACTGCCTGGCTTCCGTAAAGGAAAGGTGCCAAGTGCTATCGCTAAACAGCATATCTCATCACAGGAGATCTTGATCAATGCTGTCGATGAGGTAGCTACGGAGGCATTGGTACAGGGAATCGGTGAACATGATATTCAGATGATCGCCCGTCCATCTCTTGATATCGAAGCGATGGATGAAAAAGCAGTAACGCTTGTTTATGATATTCAGGTTAAACCGGAAGTGAAATTAGGTCAATATACAGATCTGGGTGTTAAAAAAGAAAGCACCCGTGTCTTGAAGAAGGATATCGAAGAACAGATCAGCCGTTTGCAGGAAAGATATGCCGAGCTTGAATTAAAAGAAGAAGGAAGCGTTGAAAATGGTGACACAGCAGTCATCGACTTTGAAGGTTTTAAGGATGGCGTTGCATTTGATGGCGGAAAAGGGGAAAACTATCCATTAGTGATCGGATCGGGATCTTTCATTCCGGGCTTTGAAGAACAGCTGATCGGTATGAAACCGGAAGAAACTAAGGAAATCAATGTTACTTTCCCTGAAAATTATCAGGAAGCAAGTCTGGCAGGACAGCCTGTCGTATTTAAGGTAGTGGTACATGAAATCAAGACAAAGGTATTGCCTGAATTCAATGATGAGCTGGTGAAGCAGGCAAATATCGAAAATGTAACGACTACGAAAGAATATGAGGATTACTTGAAAGAGGATCTTAAGAAGCGTAAGGAAAACGAAGCTGAAAATAAATATACCAACGATTGTCTGACAAAGGTCGTTGAAAATGCCGAGGTCGATGTTCCTCAGGTCATGATCGATGAGGAATGTGATCGTATGGTCAATGATTTTAAACAGCGTCTTGCTCAGCAGGGCTTCACGATGGAGCAGTTCACTCAGATGACGGGCCAGCAGGAAAGCGATATCCGTGCAGGAATGGCTGTCGATGCAGAAAATAAGGTGAAGGTACGCCTTGTTCTTGAAGCAGTTGCGAAAGTAGAGAACGTAGAAATCAGTGAAGAGAGCATTGATGAAGAATATAAGCGAATTGCAGATGCTTATGGCATGGAAAGCGATAAGGTCAAGGAATTAATTTCTTCTGACAGCATTGCCTATGATCTGAAATTGCGTAAGGCAATCGAAATAGTAAAGAAAAGCAAGCCTGCGAAAAAAACTGAAAAAGAATAAAAGACGCTCAGCGTCTTTTTGACTAAATAGGAAGGAGTAATTTGATGGAAGAAATGAACACAAGACAATTTCCTGTGATCTGCACAAGAGATGTTGTCATATTTCCAAATGAAGAAGTAGCTATCGAAGTCGGTCGTGAAATGAGCCTGAATGCATTACGAAGAGCTAATGAGAGCTTTAATTCAGAAGTTTTGGTCGTTAGTCAGATCGACCCGACAGTGGATCAGCCGGAAGCTGGTGATCTGTATCAGGTGGGTACGATTTGCCGTATTGTTGCTACTCATAAAAAAGACGCTTTTATCAGAACTGTTTTTAAAGGCATTTCACGTGCCAGAATTGTAGATATCAAAGAAATGCGCAATACGAAGTTTGCAAGTGTCGAAGTGCTTGAAGATATTACGGGAGATGCCAATGAAGAGCTGATCCTTGTCAGAAAGATCAGTAAAGAGATGGAAAGCTTTGACAATCTGGCAAGCCTGATTTCACCGGGCATGGCAAAAAGCTTTGCGAAGGGTGTTTCCGCAAATCGGCTGGCAGATCATATCGCACAGATCTTTCCATTTACGTTGAACCAGCGTCAGCAGCTTTTGGAAACGCTGGAAGTAAATGCCCGGTTGTTAAGATTGCTTGAAGCAATCGAGAAGGAAAAGCAGCTTTTGGTAATCGACAATGAAATCAATCAAAAAGTGAGAACCCGTGTCGAAGAAAGCCAGAAGGAATATTTCCTGAGAGAAAGATTGCGTGCCATCAAAGAAGAATTGGGAGATGTACCGGAAGCGAGCGATGATGCCGATTCGATTCGTGAGCAATTGGAAAAATATCCATATCCGGAAAATATTAAGGCTAAGGTCCTGGAAGAATTGTCACGTTATGAAATGCTTCCTGCAAGTGCCGGGGAGAGCGGTGTCATAAAAAGCTATATTGATTGGCTGATGAAGCTGCCTTACTGGCAGGCAAGCGAAGACAACGAGGATTTACAGCTTGCACAGCAGATCTTAGATGAAGATCATTATGGACTGGAGAAGGTCAAAGAGAGAATCATGGAATATCTGGCAGTCAAGCAGATGACCAATTCCCTGAAATCACCGATCCTTTGTCTGGTAGGTCCTCCTGGCGTCGGAAAAACATCACTGGCAAAATCAGTGGCGCGTGCATTAGGACGTAAATTTGTGAAGATCTCACTTGGTGGTGTCCGTGATGAAGCTGAAATACGTGGACATCGTAGAACATATTTGGGAAGTATGCCGGGCAGGATCATACAAGGCATGAAAAAAGCAGGTACGATCAATCCTGTATTCCTGATCGATGAAATTGATAAGATGGCAAGTGATTACAAGGGTGATCCTTCAAGTGCCATGCTGGAGGTGCTTGATCCTGAACAGAATGCTCTTTTCAGCGATCACTATATCGAAGAACCTTATGATCTGAGTCAGGTCTTATTCATCGCAACAGCTAATTATCTGGATAATATTCCGAGTGCATTGCAGGATCGTTTAGAAATCATTCAGATCAGCAGTTATACGGAAGTTGAGAAGATTCAGATTGCGAAAAAGCATTTGGTACCAAAACAGGTAGAGATGAATGGTCTAAAGCCAAATCAGTTTAAGATCAAGGATGAAGTATTGCTTTATCTGATTCAATACTATACACGTGAAGCAGGTGTCCGACAGCTTGAAAGAGTTATTGGTACCTGTGCCAGAAAAGCGGTATTGGCTATCTTAAAGGATAAGAAGAAATCAATTACGATTACCAAGAAACTTGTCAATCAGTGGCTGGGACATGAGATCTATGACTATGGCCGCAAGGAAAAGAAGGATCAGGTAGGTACGGTAACAGGATTGGCATATACTTCCTTTGGCGGTGATGTCTTGCAGGTAGAGGTGACTCATTTTGAAGGAAAGGGCAAGTTTGTCTTAACCGGCAAGCTTGGCGATGTCATGAAAGAAAGTGCTTCTATTGCGTATGACTATGTACGTGCCAATGCCAAGAAGTATAAAATCGAGCCGAAGGTATTTGAACAGGAAGATATCCATATCCATGTACCTGAAGGTGCAGTACCAAAGGATGGTCCGAGTGCCGGTGTTACCTTAACAACAGCCATCGTTTCGTCATTGACCAATATTCCTGTAAAATCCGATCTGGCCATGACAGGAGAAGTGACCCTTCGCGGTAATGTGCTTCCGATCGGCGGATTGAAGGAAAAATCTTTGGCGGCACATCGCTGCGGTATTCATACGATCATTGTGCCTAAAGCAAATATGAAGGATATCGATGAAATTCCGGATTCAGTAAAGGAAAGCATGAAGATCATCCCTGTTGAACACGTATCACAGGTTATTGATTATGCGCTGGTCAAATAGAAAATGGAAGTTAAAAACCCTTATTTAGTAATTTCTGCACCCGATTCTAAAAGCTGGCCTGACAGCGTGCTTCCTGAAATCGTGATGGCTGGAAGAAGCAATGTAGGGAAAAGCTCACTGATCAATACGATCACACGCAGAAAAAATCTTGCCTATGTAGGAAATACGCCCGGAAAGACAAGATTATTGAATTTCTTTAATATTGATGATCGTTTTATGCTGGTGGATGTTCCCGGCTATGGATATGCCAACGCATCGAAAAAAATGCTGATTCAGTTTGGTGAGATGATGGAAGACTATTTTGAACAACGCAAGCAGAAAAAAGGCTTGTTGATCATCGTAGATGCCCGTCATGAACCGAGCGAAGATGATATTACGATGATCGAGTATGCCAGATATCATCATATGAGATTGGCAGTCATTGCGACAAAGATGGATAAGCTCAAAAGAAGTGAAATCCAGAAATGTCTTGATAAAATAAAAACGACACTGCAATTAAGCGAAGAAGAACCTCTGATTCCTTTTTCAAGTGAAAAGAAGCAGGGAATCGACCGCGTATGGCAGGTCATTGATGATATGTTAGAGGACAGGTAAATCCTGTCCTTTTTTATTGCCAGCGGATGCTTTGGATGAATTCCTTTCGGGTTGTATCATTCCATTCAAAGTTGGAATGGAAAAGCAAATAATGATTCTCTTTTATGAAAAGCATGTCTGTATAAGTATTATCATCACTATAATCATCGCAATAAATATCTACGTGATCAATTGTCGTTGTGTAAGAAAAATCATGATACTGATTGAGCTTTTTCATGATTTCGTCATGTAAGAAGGTGCTTTTATCGATATAATAGGTATAGGAAAGAGAATTTTCAGAGAGAAAGGCGAATTGGGATGGTGAGCTCATATGAGAAGAGAAATATTTTAATAAAAATGATTCACTTTCATAGTAATTGTTGATGATCCTGTTTCCATAATAAGAACTGTCGATGATTTCTGTGGCTTTTGAAGTATCGTTACCTGCTGCATACATGCGGAGGATCAAACCTAAAATTAAGATAAAATCAGATACATAGCTGAAGATGCGCCAATTTGTTTTGTGATCGTTGGATTTAAAAGCAACGGCAAAACTTAAAAGCAGATTGACAGCGAAAACAATTGCCAGTATTGTTGCCCAAACATCTTTTGAGAACTGGCAGTAAGAAAAAACAAAGTATGATAAAATGATAATAAAGATAAGGACGATTACATGTGTCCGCAATAGGATCTGTTTAATTGTTGAAAAGTGCTTCAATCGTAAAAAGACAGCAGTTAGGAGATAGAATAAATATCCAAGAAAGGTGGCGATCAGAAAGTTGCTGGATAGCAATAACATTCTTCTCGACTGAAAGAAGACATTCGGTAAAAAAAGCGAAAGAAAGATGACAAAAGCGGTTGAAATGGAACGATTCATTTTCTTTCTAGTCTCAGTAAAGTTTCTTTTTTGAAGATCGTCATCGGTTGAGAAATCGTTGTTTTTCAAAGAGCGGTATATTGAAAAGTATTTTGTTGAACAGATGAATTTATAATCAAGTTCTTCATAGAATTCGATCTGTTGTTCAGGGGCATCGATTTCATCATTTATGAAGCCGTTATTTTGATTATATTCAACTGTATAATAGAAATGTTCGTGAGATGAAGCAAAACAGATGATGTAACTGCTCATCCATTCTATCTGCCATCCTTGTCTTGCCATATCATTGAGATAAGCTTCGAGAATATTTTTTTCATAAATTGTAAAGTGAATGATCTGGTATTTTCTTTTCATTTATTCCTCCTTGTAATGCTGCGTGTCGATAAGCATTTGTTTTAAACGCCGAATTTCCTGATTCAGCAGACTGCGTCCATGAGAAGTGATCTGATACATTCTTTTCCGTCCAAGGATCTTTGTTTCTTGGATGATCTCTTCTTCTTCAAAAAGGGAGAGAATGGTATATAGGGTTCCGGCACCTAATTTGATTCGATTTTTTGTTAGATCCTGTACAGCGGATACGATCTCACTGCCACATCTTTCATTATCCAAAACTAAGAGTACGTAGTACATTTGTTCAGTTAAGGTGGTAAGCTTTTTTCTTGGCAAAAGTACACCCCTTTTCTATTAATATGTATGTATTCACCATTATCATAATATCGAATATCGATATTGTCAACAACTATAAAAGTGAAAGAAAAAGCATGAATAAAAAAAGAT